>VXWX01000144.1 GCA_009835735.1 Acidimicrobiaceae bacterium | reverse complement strand
GCAACATCCGGGTGGCCGACGCCATGAGCCTCGACGAGTTCGATGCGGCCGTGACGGCCGGCGCGGCTGCCGTTGAGAGGGCCGACGCCGACCTGCTGGTGGTGGGCGAGATCGGGATCGGCAACACCACTGCGGCCGCCGCGGTGGCGGCGGCCGTGCTGGGCGGGGAGGCTGCCGACTGGGTCGGTCCCGGAACCGGCGTGGTCGGAGCGGCACTGGCCAACAAGTGTGACGTGGTCCAGGCTGCGCTCGACCGCGTGGGGACCGTCTCGCCGCTGGAGGCCTTGAGACGCTTGGGGGGCCGGGAGTTGGCGGCCATGGCGGGAGCGGTGGCCGCCGCACGCCGGCGCCGGTTGCCGGTGGTGCTCGACGGGTTCATCGCCACCGCCGCGGTCGCTCCGCTGGCGGTGGCCCGACCCGGCAGCCTCGACCACTGCATCGCCGGTCACTGCTCGGCCGAGCCCGGCCATCAGCGGGCGCTGGAAACGCTGGGGCTCGACCCGCTGATGCGGCTCGATCTGAGGCTGGGGGAGGGGTCGGGCGCGCTGGTGGCCGTGCCCATCATCCGGATGGCCGCAGCCGCGGTGACCGACGTGGCCACCTTCGAGGAATGGGGTCTCCAGCAATGAGCCTGCGGGGGGCGTGGGCGTTCCTTACCCGCCTGCCCGGTGGCGCCCATCCCGAGACCGACCGGGACTTGGGCCGCAGCGTTCCATGGTTCCCGGTCGTGGGCGCGGTGGTCGGAGCCTTGTCCGGCACGGCCTACTGGGCTCTTCACGGTCCGCTGGGCGCTTCGCTCGCGGCTGTGCTGGCCGTGGCGGCCGGCGCGGTCGCCACCGGCTGCTTCCACGAGGACGGCCTGGCCGACACCGCCGACGCCTTGGGCGGAACGACCCGACAGCGGCGCCTGGCGATCATGAAGGACTCCCGTGTAGGTGCCTTCGGGGTGCTGGCGCTGGTGCTGTCGACGCTGGTGCGGGTGTTCGCGGTGTCTTCGCTGGCAGCCACCGACGGGCTGATCGCGCTGGTGGTGGCCCACATGCTGGGTCGCACGATGGCGGTGGCGGTGATGGGCTCGGCCTCCGCAGCCGCCGGCACCGGCCTGGGCCACAGCTACGCGGCCCACCTGCCTCGGGCCTGGACCGCGGCAGTGGTCGTCCTGTCGTCAGCAGTCGCGGTCGGCCTCGGCTTGACGGGCACCGTGTCGCTCACAACTGCGGCAGCCGGAGCAGCGCTGGTGGCCCTTGTCGCGCGGCGGGCATTCGGAGGCATCACTGGTGACGTCCTCGGAGCAACCGAGCAGGTCACCGAGATGGCTGTCCTGGTGTCAGCCGCCGCCCTGGTGAGCACTCACGGCTGGTCCTGGACCTGAATCAACCTCGAGTGCTCCGGATCAGCACCCGGAGCGAAGGATCAACTGACTCTTACCCTGCGACCGTTAGCCTCGGCGCGGCAGGCTCGAAACATGCAGGAGGCAGCCATGCGGAGCCATGAAATCGACTACCAGATCTACGGAGACGACCTCCAGTTCGTTGAGGTCGAGTTGGATCCCGGCGAGATCGTTGTCGCCGAGGCCGGCGCCATGATGTACATGGAACAGGGCATCACTTTCGAGGCCAAGATGGGCGACGGCTCCGATCCCGATCAGGGCGGCTGGGGCAAGCTCAAGTCGGCGGCCAAGCGCGGTATCACCGGCGAGGGGTTGTTCATGACCCACTTCATGAACAGCGCGCCCCAGGGCAAGCAGCGGGTGGCTATGGCGGCGCCCTACCCCGGCAAGATCCTGCCCATCAACCTGGCCGCCGCGGGCGGGCAACTCATAGCCCAGAAAGACGCGTTCCTGTGCGCCGCGTCGGGCACCAAGCTCGACATCGTCTTCAACCGCAAGTTCGGCACCGGCCTGTTCGGGGGGGAGGGCTTCATCCTCCAGTCAATCTCCGGTGACGGCCTGGCCTTCATGCACGCCGGCGGCACCATCATCGAGAAACAGCTCCAGGGCGAGACCCTGCGGGTCGACACGGGCTGCATCGTCGCCTTCCAGCCGTCGATCCAGTACTCGATCGAGCGGGCCGGCAACCTCAAGTCGATGGTGTTCGGTGGCGAGGGTCTGTTCCTGGCCACCCTCACCGGTGTTGGCCGGGTGTGGCTCCAGTCGATGCCGTTCAACCGGCTCGCCGACCGGGTGGTAGCCAACCTGAGACCCGGCGGCTCCCAGGGGGAGGGCTCGGTCATCGGGGGCCTCCAGAGCGTGTTCGAGCGCCGCTAGAGGCAGGAGGCGCTTGCTGCGCCGCAACGGGCGGCGCGTTCGATCAGACGATCGGGACGCTGAACGAGCCCAGCGGGCCGAAGTCGAAGCGGAAGTCGTCCCTCGGTGCAACCGCCATCGGGCGGGTGAACGAGCCCGACAGGATCACGTCGCCCGCCCTTAAGGACATGCCCTGCTCGGCGTAGCGCCGGGCCAGCCACACGATGCCGTTGGCGGGGTGGTCGAGCACGCCCGCAGCCAGTCCGGTCTCCTCGACGACGTCGTTGCGGTAGGCGAGGGCGCCTACCCAGCGCAGGTCTGCGTCGCGGGGCCCCACGGGCTGACCACCGGTCACGATCCCCGCGTTGGCCGCGTTGTCGGCGATGGTGTCGATCACCCCGCGCGTACGGCCGGTGGCGGGGTCGGTGCGGGGCGTACGGGAGGCGATCAGCTCCACCGCGGCGGTCACCTGGCCGGTGGCGTCCAGCACATCGTCGATCGCGAGGTCGGCGCCGGAGAGGTCGTCGTCCAGCACGAACGCCAACTCCACCTCCAGGCGAAGATCGCAGAAGTCGGCGGCTGCGATGGGCTCGCCGGGGGAGAACACCATGGCGTCGGTGAGGAAGCCGGAGTCTGGGGTGTCGATGTTCATGGCCTGCTGCATGGCCCGGCTGGTGAGGCCGATCTTGTGGCCGATCACCTGCTCGCCTCGGGCCAGGCGCATCTCCAGCCAGAACGCCTGCACCCGGTAGGCCTCGTCGATGGTCATTTGCGGGTAGACGCTTGTTGTCTGGCGGACCTGCCGTCGCTCGCGCTCGGCGGTGTCGAGCAGTCCGGCCTCGGCCTTTAGTTCCCCGTCGGTCAGCACAGCTGCCCGTCTCCCGAAGGGCGTTGACTCACGGGATGAGCAGGATCTTTCCCGCGATGCCGCGGCCTTGCAGAAGCCGGTGGGCTTCGGCCGCCTCGGCCAGCGGCAGGCGGGCCCCGATGCGCACCTCGAGCCGGCCCGCGGCTATCCAGCCGAACACTTCCTCGGTGCGGGCGTCGAGTTCTTCGCGGGTGGAGATGAAGTCCCACAACTTGGGACGGGTCAGCCACAGGGACTTGCCCGACAGATGCAGCGGAGCCTTGGGCTCGACCGCTCCGGAGGCGTTTCCGAAGGTCACCATCGACCCCCGCAGGCGCAACAACTCGATGCTGGCGTCGTAGACGGCGGCGCCCACCCCGTCGTACACCACGTCGATGGCCTCGGGACCGACGGCGGCCTCGACCCCTTCCACCAGGTCCGTGGTCGAGTAGTTGATCACGTGGTCGGCCCCCGCGGACCGAGCCACGTCCACCTTGGCGTCCGAGCCCACTGTGGCCACCACCTCGGCACCCCGCAGCTTGGCCATCTGCACGACCAGCCGTCCGGTGCCGCCCGCGCCGGCGTGGACCAGGCACCGGTCGCCGGGCCCGATCCGGGGACAGTCGGTAACCAGGTAGTGGGCGGTGAGGGCCTGCACTCCGATGGAGGCGGCCGTCTCGAGATCGACGCCGTCAGGCACCTTGTACGCCACGGAGGCCTTGACCGCGGCCCGCTCGGCGTAGGAGCCGGTTGAGCCGGCCCAGGCCACCCGGTCCCCGGGGGAGAAGCCGTCCACGTCCGGGCCCACCTCCAGAACTGTCCCGGCTCCTTCCTGGCCCAGCACGAGTGGCAAAGGCAGTTCGTACAGGCCGGAGCGGTGATAGGTGTCGATGAAGTTCACGCCGGCAGCGGCCACCGCCACCGTCACCTCGCCCTCGCCGGCCACCGGGTCGCGCCGCTGGACGAGGTGCATCATCTCCGGCCCGCCGGTCTCGGCAATCTGAACCGCGGCACTCGTTCCGCCGGTTGCTGTGGTCATCTCCGCGCCTCCTGTTGGTCTGTCCGACCTGAGGCTACGACCGTGGCGCCATAGAAGGTCTATTCGTCGCGGACCGGGTTGCGGAGGGTTCCGATCTCGGGGACTGTGACCTCTACCACGTCGCCGGGCTTCAGCCATCTGGGCGGGTCGAAGCGGGCGCCCGCACCGGTGGGGGTGCCGGTGAAGATCACGTCGCCGGGGTCGAGGCCGACGAAGGTGGACAGGTAGTGGATCTGGTACTCGATCCCGAAGCGCATGTTGCCGGCTAGATCATCCTGGCGGAGCTCGCCGTTGACCCGGGTGGTGAGGTGCAGATCGGCGAAGTCCCCGATCTCGTCGAGGGTCACCAGCCACGGACCGATCGAGCCGCTGCGGTGCCAGTTCTTGCCCTGGGTCACGTTGAACCGTCCGTGGCGCACCCAGTCGCGGATGGTGCCCTCGTTGCCGAGGCTCATCCCGGCGATGTGGTTGCGGGCATCGTCGACCGGGATGCGGCGCCCGCCGGCACCGATTACCACCACGATCTCTCCCTCGTAGTCGAGCTGCTCGGACTCGGGGGGTCGCAGCAGGGCCTGCTCGTGGCCGACCAGCGTCTCAGGGAAGCGCACGAACACGCTGGGGTAGGCGTCGCCGGGATCCTCGGCGTACTCCGCCCCCCGCCCGCCGTAGTTCACGCCGATGCAGATGATCTTGCCGGGCCGGGGGAGCAGGCGCTCGAACGTGATGTCCTCGACGCTGTGGTCGGCGCCGGAATCGGTCCATTCGGCTGCTTCGCCGACTCGGCCCTGGGCGATCAGATCATGGAGGTCAACGGCACCGTCGAGGTGACTGGCCAGGTCCACGATGCCGGTGCCATCGGGTGTGAGCAGGCCGAAAGAGACAACTCCATCGACGCTGTAGCTGAGCAGGCGCATTCACAACCTCGGGGGATCGGTGGCGAGAGTAGAACCGTACAATCGTGGCGGATTGGACTGCCCATGCCTCACATCATCATCGAACACTCCGCCAATCTCGCAGAGCTGACCGACATCGGGGAATTGGTCGAGGCCGTGCATGCCGCGGCCCTCGACGACGGCCTGCCGGCTCTCGATGCTTTGCGCACCCGGGCCGTTTCCCGCCAGCACTACCGCATTGCCGACGGCAACCCGGCCTACGGCTTCGTGTATCTCACCGCTCGCATTGGACCAGGTCGGGAGCCGGCAGCCGTTGAGCGGTTTCTCGCCCGGCTAATGGACACCGTCGACGAGGCGCTGGCACCACTGCTGCCCGACAATCCGGTGGCCCTCAGCGCCGAAATCCAATTCATCGAACCCAGCCAGCGCATCATGCGCAACCACATCCGCACCCATCTCGACCAAGCTGACGGCTCCTAGCCTCGAAGGCGCGACGGGAGAGGCACCATGGCAACTACGGCCAGCTTCGAGGAGAACCTTGCCGCCGCCGGCCGGCACCTGGCTCGCTTCGCGGCCGAGCCCACGCTCCACTTGGTCGACGGCGAGCCCACCGCCAGCACTTCGGGTGAGACGTTCGCCAACGCCTCGCCCATCGACGGGATGCACCTGGGAGAGGTCGCTGCCGGCGACTCTGCGGAAATCGCCGCGGCCGCGGCCGCCGCGGCCGCGAGCTTCGAACAGTGGTCGGGCACGCCCGGTGAGCAGCGCAAGCGCGTGCTGCACGCGGTGGCCGACGCCATCGTGGCCCGGGCCGGCGAGATCGCGGTGGTGGAGTCGGTGGACACGGGGCAGGCCATCCGGTTCATGTCGTCGGCCGCGCTCCGCGGCGCGGAGAACTTCAGGTTCTTCGCCGACCGGGCTCCGGCCGCATCGGACGGGCTGGCCCTGCCGTCGGCCCACCACCTCAACTACACCAGCCGGCGACCCATCGGCCCGGTCGGGGTGATCACCCCCTGGAACACGCCGTTCATGCTGTCCACCTGGAAGATCGCCCCTGCGCTGGCCGCGGGCTGCACGGTGGTGCACAAGCCCGCGGAGTGGAGCCCGCTCACGGCCTGCCTGCTGGCCGAGATCGCGCTGGACGCCGGCCTGCCCCCCGGCGTCCTCAACGTCGTGCACGGCATGGGCGAGACCGCAGGCCGGGCCCTGACCGAGCACCCGGACATCGCAGCCATCGCCTTCGTGGGCGAGTCGGCCACCGGGTCGGCCATCCAGGCGCAGTCGGCGGCCACCCTCAAGCGGCTCCACTTCGAGCTGGGCGGCAAGAACCCCGTGATCGTGTTCGACGACGCCGACCTCGACCGCGCGCTCGACGCCGCAGTGTTCATGATCTACAGCCTCAACGGCGAACGCTGCACCAGCTCCAGCCGCCTGCTCGTGCAGCGCAGCATCTACGAGGACTTCACTGAGCGGCTGGCGGCCAAGCTGCGCAACATCCCCGTCGGCCATCCGCTTGATCCCGACACGGTGATCGGCCCGCTGATCCATCCCAAGCACTGCGAGAAGGTGCGCAGCTACATCGAGTTGGCCGCAGCCGAGGGGGCCATCGTGGCCGAGGGCACTGGATGGGCCGAGGCCCCGCCCGAGGGCAACTTCGTGGCTCCGGTTCTCTTCACCGGCGCCACCAACGACATGCGCATAGCCCGCGAGGAGATCTTCGGCCCGGCCCTCACCGCCATCGCCTTCGAGGACGAGGCCGACGCGGTCGCTATCGCCAACGACACCGACTACGGGCTGGCCGCCTACGTCTGGACCGGCGACGTGGGCCGGGCCCACCGGGTGGCCGGTGCCGTCGACGTGGGCATGGTGTGGGTCAACTCCCAGAACGTGCGCCACCTGCCCACACCGTTCGGCGGCACCAAGCGCAGCGGCATCGGTCGCGACGGCGGCGACTGGAGCTTCGACTTCTACATGGAGACCAAGAACGTGGCCGTCGCCCACGGCGACCACCCCATCCCCAAGCTCGGAGGCTGAGACGATGCAGACACAGATGCTCATTGGTGGGACCTGGCAGGCAAGCGCCACTGAGCCGATTGAGGTGCTCGACCCGGCCACTGGGGACGGAATAGCCGAGGTGGCCGCGGGCGGCCCGGCCGAGGCCGTAGCAGCGTGCGACGCAGCCGCCGCCGCCCAACCCGCATGGGCCGCCACCGCGCCCCGCGTCCGCTCCGAGATCCTGCGCGACTGCCACCGGATCCTGCTGGAGCACACCGACGAGCTCGCCCACTTGATCATCCTCGAGCACGGCAAGCCCCGGGCCGACGCGGTGGGGGAGGTGGCCTACGCGGCCGAGTTCTTCCGCTGGAACGCTGAGGAGACGGTGCGCATCCACGGCTCGATCAGCACCGCGCCGGCCGGCGACAAGCGCATCATCACGCTGCATCCACCGGTGGGGGTGGTGGTGATGATCACCCCGTGGAACTTCCCGGCCGCCATGATCACCCGCAAGCTGGCCCCGGCGCTGGGCGCGGGCAACACCGTGGTCATCAAGCCGCCGCGGGAGGCGCCCCTCACGGCGCTGCGGGTCGGCGAGCTGCTGGCCGAGGCCGGGGTGCCGCCCGGCGTGGTCAACCTGGTGCCCACCACGGCGTCAGGTCCCTGGTTCGACGCTGCGGTGGACCACAAGGCGGTGCGTATGGTGTCGTTCACCGGCTCCACCGAGGTGGGGCGGGTCTTGCTGCGGCGCTGCGCCGACCGGATCCTCAAGACGGTCATGGAACTGGGAGGCAACGCGCCCTTCGTTGTGTTTGCCGACGCCGACCTGGAGGCGGCGGTGGCCGGGGCCATGGTGGCCAAGATGCGCCACTCGGCCGAGACCTGCACAGCGGCCAACCGGTTCTTCGTGGAGGAGCCGGTGCACGACGAGTTCGTGGAGCGCCTCGCCTCGGCCGTGGCGTCGATGAAGGTGGGCAGCGGATTCGACCCCGAGGTGACCTGCGGCCCGATGATCAACTCCGCGGCGGTCACCAACATCGACCGGCTGGTGCAGGGTGCCGTCAACGGCGGGGCCAGCGCGGTGACCGGTGGCTCGGCCATCGACGGCCCCGGGTTCTTTTTCGAGCCCACCGTGCTCGGCGGCGTGGACCCGGCCGCGCCCATCACCCGCGAGGAGATCTTCGGCCCAGTCGCCCCCGTGACCAGCTTCACCGACACCGACGCCATGATCGCGGCGGCCAACGACACCGAGATGGGCCTGATCGGCTACGTGTACACGGAGGACCTGGCCAAGGGCCTGCGGGTTAGCGAGCGCATCGAGGCCGGCATGATCGGGCTGAACCGTGGGGCGGTGTCGGACCCGGCCGGCCCCTTCGGCGGGATGAAGCAGTCCGGGCTGGGCCGCGAGGGCGCCAGCGAGGGCATCTACGAGTTCTGCGAGACCCAGTACATAGCCGCCGACTGGTAGCGCCCCGGCGCCCAGCGGGCCGCTCGGCCTCTCAGCGGCCGAGTTCGGCGGTGACGGCCTCGGCTAGGCGGTGGTACTGGGACTCGTCGTTGTAGAGGTGGGCGGAGATCCGCAGGAGCCGGTCGGGCGGCGCGGGCCAGGTGAACACTGGGGCCTGGATGCGGTGGTGCTGCTCCAGTGCGGCCATCAACGGGTCGAAGATCTCGCTGCCGGAGTGGCTGGCAGGCGGCACCGGCACCGAGGCGATCGCGCCGATCATGTCGTCTGGCGCGGGCGGGTCGATCCCCAGAGCGTCGATCAGGATCCGGCGGCCCGACAGGCACAGCTCCCGGATCGATCGGCGGACGCCGGGCCAGCCCTCGGGGTGCATGGCCTCCACCGCGTCCAGCGCGACAGGCACGGTGAGCCAGGCGCTCGGATCCTCGGTCCCCGTCCAGTCGAACTGGGCGTGCAAGCGGCCGCCGCTGGAGGGCCAGCCGCCGTTGTAGCCGTGGCTGATGACCGAGTGGTACAGGTCGTCGCGCCGGTCGGCTCTGACCCACAAGAACCCGGCACCCTTGGCCGAGCACATCCACTTGTGGCAGTTTGCCGTCACATAGGAAGCGCCGAGTTCGGCCACGTCGAAGTCGATCATCCCGGGCGCGTGGGCCGCGTCGACCAGAACCCGCACATCGGGCTCCAGCGCCGCGACGAGGTCGGACACCGGCATCACCAGGCCGGTGGCGGACGTCACCGCGTCGATCAGCAGTATCCGGGTCCGCCCGGTCACGGCGGCCAGTACGGCGTCCACGACCTGCTGCGACGACTCCAGCGGGAACGGCACCGGGGCGGCCACCACTCGCGCTCCGGCCCGCGCCGCCGACACCGTGGCCGCGTTCCGGCAGGCGTTGTACTCGTGGTCGGTGACGACGATCTCGTCGCCGGGCTCGAGGGTCGCCTCCAGCGACCGCAGCACCGCGTTGACTCCCGTGGTGGCGTTGTTGACGAACACCATCCCGGCCTCGTCGCCGCCCACGAAGCCGGCCATCGTCCGGCGAGCCGCGTCCAGCTCGCGCTGGTATTCGCCGCTCAGGAAGTACCTGGTGGGGTTGGCCTCCATCCGGCTGCGCACCCGCTGCTGCGCCTCCAGCACCACCGCCGGGGTCGCGCCGAACGACCCGTGGTTCAGGTGCAGCACGCCCTCTTCGAGCATCCAGGCGCTCACAACTATCAGGATCCTTGCTGGCGGCGCTTCTGGATGTTGGCCCACTCGTCGCGCAGGCCGACCGTGCGGTGGAACAGCATTGGCGTGCCCGGATCGTGGGCGAAGTAGCCGAGACGCTCGAACTGCACCACCTCGCCGGGCGCCGTCTTGGCCAACTCGGGCTCGAGCTTGGCGCCGACGGTCAGCTCCCGTGAGGCGGGGTTGTACGACTCCAGCGGGTCGCGGCCATCGGTGCCGGGAATCGGGTCGGTGAACAGCCGGTCATAGAGCGCCACGGTGGCGTCCACCGCGTGGTCGGCCGAGACCCAGTGGATGGTGGCCCGCACCTTGCGCCCGTCGGGGGCCTGGCCGTCGCCGGTCTCGGGGTCGTAGGTGCACCACAGCCGCACCACCTCGCCGTCGGAGTCGGTGTCGACGTCGTTGCACTTCAGGAAGTAGCCGGCCCTCAGGCGCACCTCGCGCCCCGGCGCCAGGCGGTAGAACTTGCGGGGCGGGTCGAGCATGAAGTCGTCGCGCTCGATCCACAGCCGCTCGGTGAACGGCACCAGCCGGTTGCCCGCCTGCGGGTCCTCGGGGTTGTTGACCGCGCTGCGATGCTCGACCGGCCGATCCCACCGGGGCCAGTTGGTGATGAACACCTCCAGGGGGCGTAGCACGGCCATGCGGCGCTGGGCAGTGCGGTTGAGGTGGGTCCGCACGAACGACTCCAGCAGCTCGATCTCGTGCACGCCGTTGACCCGGGCCACGCCGATGTGGGCGCAGAACTCCCGGATCGCCTCGGGCGGGTAGCCCCGCCGGCGCAGACCCCGCAGCGTGGGCAGCCGCGGGTCGTCCCAGCCGTCCACCAGGCCGTCCGTGACGAGCGTGATCAGCTTCCGCTTGGACATGACGGTGTGGGTCAGGTTCAAGCGGGCGAACTCGTACTGGCGGGGCCGGTCGCCCGGCAGGGGCAGGTGCTCCAGGAACCAGTCGTACAGCTGGCGGTGGGCGTCGAACTCCAGCGAGCACAGCGAGTGGGTGACGCCCTCGATGGCGTCGCTCTGGCCGTGGGCCCAGTCGTAGGTGGGGTAGATGCACCAGGCGTCGCCGGTGCGGAAGTGGGCGGTGTGGCGGATCCGGTACATGACCGGGTCCCGCATCAGCATGTTGGGGTGGGCCATGTCGATCTTGGCCCGCAGCACCTTCTCGCCGTTGCCGAAGCGCCCCGCCCGCATGTCCCGCAGCAGGCTCAGGTTCTCCTCCACTGAGCGGTCCCGGCAGGGGCTCTCCGTGCCGGCCGTGCTGAAGCCGCCCCTGGTGGCTGAGATGGTCTCGGCGTCCTGGTCGTCCACGTAGGCCAGGCCGTCACGCACCAGATGCTCGGCCCACTGGTAGAGACGCTCGAAGTAGTCGGAGGCGTGCACGGCCCGGCCGTCGGGCTCGAAGCCCAGCCAGGTGATGTCGTCGGCTATGGCCTCCGCGTAGGCCGCGTCCTCGCCCTCGGGGTTGGTGTCGTCGAAGCGCAGCCGGCAAGCCCCTCCGTTCTCGGCGGCCACCTCGAAGTTGAGGCACACCGCCTTGGCGTGGCCGATGTGCAGGAACCCGTTGGGCTCGGGCGGGAAGCGGGTCTGCACCCTCCCGGCGTAGGTCCCGGCCGCGTTGTCGGCCCGCACCTGCTCCCGGATGAAGTCCAGCGGCCGGTGCACACCCCCCGCCTCGTCGCGCGTCCCAGCCACGAAAGAGTTACTAGCAGCCGACGACCGGTCATCCAACGAACCCGACGCCGTGACCGCCTCAGCCCCAGGGTTCAGGCGTCGGCTTGGCCCAGGTAGGAGGCTCTCAGGTCGGGGTGGGCCAGCAGGTTCTCGGCGGTGTCGTCGAGCACCACCCGGCCGGTCTGAAGCACCCAGCCCCGATCAGCGATGGACAGGGCCATGTTGGCGTTCTGCTCCACCATGAACACCGTCAGTCCGGCTTGGTGGATCTGCTGGATGAGCTCAAAGTTCTGCTGGACCAGCGCCGGAGCCAAGCCCATGGACGGCTCGTCCATCAGTAGCACCCGGGGCTTGGCCATCAGGGCCCGGCCCATGGCCACCATCTGCTGTTCGCCTCCCGACAGGGTGCCCGCCTTCTGGTTGAGGCGTTCCTTGACTCTGGGGAACAGTTCGAAGATCCGCTCCAGGTCGGCGGCTATGCCGTCGGTGTCGGACCGCAGGTAGGCGCCCAGGTCGAGGTTCTCGCGCACGCTCAGGCGCTTGAACAGGCGGCGGTTCTCCGGGACCATGGTCACGCCGCGGGCCACCCGGTAGCTGGTGGGCTTGTCGTTGACGACCTCGCCGTCGAGGACGACCTCTCCGGAGGTGGGCTTGAGCATGCCGAGCAGGGTCTTGAGCGTGGTGGACTTGCCACTGGCGTTGCCCCCCAGCAGGCACACCAACTCCCCGGTGTAGATAGAGAGGTCCACATCCCTCAGGGCGTGGACTGCTCCGTAGTGGGCGTTGACTGTGCGCATCTCCAGCAAAGGCGTCACAGCCGCCCCGTCCTGGTCGGTGCTCATGACGTCTCGGTTCCCTGGCCCAGATAGGCCTCGATCACCCGGGGATCGGTGGAGACCTCGGCGTAGTCGCCCTCGGCGATCTTGGTGCCGTGGTCGAGCACCACCACCCGGTCCGACACCTCCCGCACCACGTCCATCTGGTGCTCGATGACCACGATGGCGAAGCCCCACTCGTCGCGCAGACGTCCGATCATGCCGGTGAGCTCGGCCGACTCCACCGGGTTCATGCCCGCGACCGGCTCGTCGAGCAGGATCAGCTTTGGCTGGGTGGCCATGGCTCGGGCGATCTCCAGCCGGCGCCGGTTGGCATAGGACAGGGTGAACGCGGGCTGATCGAAGCGATACCCGACGAGCCGAGACCCGAAGAAGCTGAGGACCTTCTCGGCCCGCTGGCGGATCT
>VXWX01000029.1 GCA_009835735.1 Acidimicrobiaceae bacterium | reverse complement strand
CCACCACGGTGTTCAACGCGGCCTTCTTCGCGGGGCTCGACTTCATCGACTACCAGAGCCACACGATCTACTTGAGCCGCTACCCCTACGGCCGAGAGGCCACGGTGTCGTACCCGGCGCCCGATCTGGTGCTGGAGAACAACACCCCCTACGGCGTCATGCTGTGGCCCACCACCGCAGACGACTCGATCACGGTGAGGCTCTACTCCACGCCGTGGGTGCTGGCCGAGCAGACCGACCAGTGGACCCGGACCGTGGGGACGTCCTGCACCCGGGTGACCACAGAGCGGACCCGCACGTATCTGGACGACGGGCGCACCGAGACCGACACCGTATGGGCTCAGTACCGCCCCGAGGGCCTCAAGTGCGACGGGTCTCCCTCGGTCACGACCACGACGACCACCACTGTCGTGCCCCCCGAGGAGAGCGAGCAGCAGGGCGGAGAGATCGGGTGGGAGCAGGGCGGGACCGGAACAGACTTCGGCGACGAGGACCCCGGCCAGCAGGGCGGGGAGACGGGTGAGCCGGGGAGTAGTGTCACGCCTTCCACAACCATCCCGGGTGAATCTCAATGAGCGATGCCCACAAGCCCGTCGAGGGCATCGACGGTGCGGTCGACGCCTGGTGGGAGCGCGCCCTCCGGGGAAAGCCCGCCCTTGACCGGATCATGTACTCGGTATCGGAGGCCGCCAACCACTCACGGCTGTGGCACGCGCTCGGGGCCGCTCAGGCCGTGGCGCGGCGCAGCCATCGCCCCGCGGCCGAACTCAGCATCTCCCTCCTCGCGGAAGCCGTGCTGGTCAACGGCGTCATCAAGACAGCCTTCGGACGGCGGCGTCCCGTCTTCGCCGGGAAACGGCCCCACGCTTTGCGCCAGCCGCTCACCAGCAGCTTTCCCAGCGGTCACGCCAGTGCAGCCATGGTCGCGGCGTCGCTGCTGTCACGCCGCAGCTCTTGGGCACCCGCGTACTACGCGCTGGCGCTGGTCGTGGCGCTGAGCCGCATACACGTCCGGATCCACCACGCCAGCGATGTGGCCGCAGGGATCGGGACCGGCGCGATGCTCGGAGCGGTCGCCCGCCGCCTGTGGCGCTGAAACCTGTGGCGCCGGGCCATTACTAGGATCGAGACGTGGAACTCGAAGGGGCCGTCGCGGTCGTGACAGGCGCCGCCAGCGGTATTGGGCGTTCGCTGGCCCGGGCCATGGCGCTCGACGCGGGAGCTGTGGTGGTGGCAGCCGACATCGACGGGACCGGCGTCGAGGCTGTGGCCAACGAGATCGCCGTCGAGGCTGCCGCCGGGAGCCCGGTCGGCTTCGCAGCCGAGATCGACGTTACCGACGAGGCCGCGGTGGTCGCCCTGATCGATGGGGTCGAGGAGAGACTCGGCCCCATCGAGCTGTGGTGCGGCAACGCCGGCATCTCCCGAATGGGCGGAGTCGAGCGTCCCAATGAGGAGTGGAACCTCGTGTGGGATGTGAACCTGATGGCCCATGTCATCGCCTGCCGCCATCTGGTGCCGAGATGGGTGGAGCGAGGCTCGGGCCATCTGCTGATTACCGCCTCGGCCGCAGGGCTGCTGACCGGACTGGGGACGGCGTCGTACGCGGTCACCAAACACGCGGCGGTGGCGCTGGCCGAGTGGATCGCCATCACCCACGGCGACGACGGCGTGAGGGTGTCGTGCCTGTGTCCCCAGGGGGTTCGCACTCCAATGACGGAGTCCGACTGGATGCTCGGAGTGGCCCAGGTGGAGGCCTTGGGTCTGATGGAGCCCGAGGAGGTGGCGGCCGTAACCCTGGAAGCCCTTCAACAGGACCGCTTCCTGGTACTGCCCCACCCCGAAGTGGAGACCTACGAGCAGCGCCGAGCCGGTGACCGCGAGCGTTGGCTGCGCGGTATGCGGCGGATGCAGCGAGGTCTGCTGGGAACTCCCGATTCCTAGCCCCCGGCGGGCGCCAGCGCTCTGACCACGTCGAACGCGTCGACACCCTCGACCGGCAGCACCATGGGCGCGGGGCAGGTCACGCCGTTGTCGACGAAGCGCTGGATGTGATCGCGGCACTCCTCGGGCGAGCCGTGCACCAGCAGTTCATCGACCACGTTCTCGGGGATCTTCCCGAGAGAGCCTCGACGGTCGCCCGCCTCCCACTGGGCCCAATGCTCGCCGAGCGCATCCGTGCGGCCGAGCCAGGAGTGGAACGCCCGGTACACCGGCACGTTGAGGTACGCGGCCAGGATGAACCGGCCCGCGGCCATGGCCGCTTCACGATCTGGAGTGGGCAGCACGAAGATGCGGGCCACTGTCTCGGCTGCTGGGTTCTCGGACTTAACGATGCCGCATACCCGGGCTGCGTCCTGAGCCGAGAGCCAGTTGATGATGGCCCCGTCGCCCTCGCGTGCCGCCAGCCGCAACATGCGCTCTCGCAGAGCGGCCACGAAGATGGGGACAGGCTCGTCGACCCTCACGCCGAGCCGGAAGCCGCGCACCGAGAAGGTGTCGTAGTCCTCGGTGACCTTCTCGCCGCTCATGGCCGCTCTCAGGAAGCGGATGGTGTCGCGCACACGGTGATAGGGGCGGTCGAACGCCACCGCGTTCCACCGGCCGACGATCACGTCCGACGACGAGCCGATACCGAGCACGAAACGGCCGGGCGCGGCCGAGGCCAGCGACGCTGCCGACTGCGCGAGCAGGGCGGGGCCGCGGGTGTAGACGGGCAGGATGGCGGTACCCAGTCGCAGGGAGGGCGCCCACACCGACGCGAGGGTGAGGGTGGTGAGGCCGTCGAAGCCGTCGGCCTCCGCTGACCAGACATCGGTGTAGCCGAGGTCGACCAACTCCTCGAAACGCTCCCGCTGTGTGTGCAGGGGGCCGGCGAAGGGCACGGTGATGCCGTGTCTCTGGGCAGAAATCTGAGTCACGGCGAAAGGATGTCACACCCCCTCGCCAATATGTCTACATGACCGATCAACTGGTTCTAATCGACATCGTTCCCTCAGCGAAGGCCGACTCACCGAGCAGCTGGCAGCTCGACCCCGCCACATGCGACATCGGCCGGCGCGGCGTGGCCCGCGCCCGCCAGGCCCTGCAGGCAGCCCGCAATCAGACGAAGACCGCTACCGTCACCAGTCCCAACCTGCCCGCCGCGGCCTGATCGCCGCGGGCGTGGCCCTATCGCCCCTCGGTCTGCTGCCGACCGCCGGGCCTCAGATGGCAACAGGCCCCACTTGTGGAAGGACCCATTGAAGAGAGGCAGGCGTGATGCGGTGTCGAGCACTCCGAGCGCTAGCACCCGTCGCACTGCTGCTGATCGCGGGCGGTTGCGGAACTGACGCAGGCAGTCCCGCCGACACCACCACGAGCACGCGGGACCACCACGCGGCAAACGCTGTCGTGGAGCGCGTCGTCGACGGGGACACGATCGTCGCGAGAATCGGGGGCCGTTCCGAGACGGTCCGCCTCATCGGTGTCGACGCTCCCGAGTCGGTGGCCCCCACCCGGCCGGTGCAGTGCTACGGCAAGGAGGCTTCGCTCTACCTGGCGGACATGCTCCCCGCGGGAACCGAGATCTCGCTGATGCGGGATGTGGAGGCCCGCGACGTCTACGACCGGCTGCTGGGCTACGTCGTGCGAACCAGCGACGGCCTCTTCGTCAACCTGGAGCTGGTCGCGGCCGGCTACGCCGCGGTGCTGAACTATCCGCCCAACGACCACTACGCCGACGTACTGGACCGGGCGCAGGCGGAGGCCGTCGTCTCCGGCCTAGGGTTGTGGAGCGCCTGTGGGGGTCCCGACGTGCCGCTGGACTGACCCCGACACTGCGTACTCGCAGGCACCTGACCGGCACCGTGCCGGTGTGAGGTACCGTCAGGGCTGTGGAATCGCTGGTGGAGCGACTCGGGCACCCAGCCGACGCGCGGCTCGTCATCGTCAGCGCGGACCGGATCGGGACCACCCACTCCTCCACTGCCGGGGGCTACCAGGCGCTGCGCGACGGCGTAGCCACCACCGGAACGATCGTGATGCCCGGCGCGTGGGCCCGCCATGGCGCGGAGCTGTACCGGGGCGAGGACCTGGGCGTCCACCTCACCCTCAATTCCGAGCTCGACTGCTTCCGCTGGGCACCCATCACCAACGCTCCGAGCCTGCTCGACGGCGACGGCGGCTTCCCCCGCACAGTGCAGGACTTGTGGGACCACGCGGACCTCGACGAGGTCCGTCGCGAGTGCCGGGCCCAGGTCGAGCGAGCCGTTCTGTGGGGATTCGACGTCACCCACCTCACCACCCACCTGTCAGCCCTTCAGCAGCGCCCGGAGTTCTTCGACGTGCTGCTGGACCTGGCCGTCTCGTTCGACCTGCCCGTACGGCTCGAGGGCGCTGACGCGGAAGCCAAGGCCGGGTTCCCGTTCCGGTCGCTGGCGACGGACGAGGGCATCGTCTTCCCGGACCACTTCCGGCTCGTCCGGGGCGACGCTCGCCGTCATGTAGTCGAGCAACTGGGCGACTTGAGTCCGGGGATTACCGAGCTGTCACTGCACCCGGCCCTGGACGAGCCCGAGATTCACGCCATCGATCCCGCGGCTGCCGGCCGGGTTGACGACCTCGCGCTCGCCCTGTCTGCCGAGGTGACCGAGATGCTCCAGAAATCCGGAGCCGTGCTGGTCGGTTACCGCGCGCTGCGTAGCGCCCAGAGGAGGGCCAGGCACCGCATCTGAAACCTGCGGGCTTCAGCGCAGAGGGGCGAGGGCTGCCCGGAGCTGGGACGACCGCAGAAGGGGGCGCCAGCCGTCGAACAGCAGGACCTGGTCCCCCTCGAGCTTCATCCGGCCCGACATGTAGGCCGCCTCCACAGACAGCTCGCCCTCCCAGGCCCGCACGAAGTCGGGGTACGAACCGGACAGCACCATGTCCGGCTCCGGGTGGCGCCCGGCCACCACTGCCACGCGGCCGTCAGCCACCACCACATGAAAGGGAGCTGCGCCTGCCGGCGAGCCGCTCACGACGATCTGAGCCACGCCGTCGGCTGAGCCGGGTTCGTCGACCGCCTCCAACTCGGCCGCTACGGCCGCCAGCCACCCCTCGCTGAGAGGCTCGAGGGCCATGTCAACCGGACTCACCGGCCGCCTCGGCCCGCAGACCCTCAAACAGGTCGCGCTCGGGCAGCTCTGCCGGGCGGGGGCCGCGGGCCAGCACATAGTCGTCGTAGGGGTGAATAGAACGCTCAACCTCCGGAGGCAACCCGAACCAGAAGGTCGACTCGGGATCGATCTGGGTGGCGTGGGCCAGCAGCCCCTCTATGCGCGCGTCGATGAACCCGTCCACGGGCACCTGAGTCGTGATCTGGTCGTCGGTGGACGGGCGCTTGAACCACCAGTCGTTGTAGGGCGACTCCAAGCCGAGGTCCTGGAATGCCTGGTGTCGCTCCTCGATGCGCTTGCGGGACCAGAGCGTGTAGTAGAGCTTGGCCGGCGACCAGGGCTCGCCGAGGTCGGGACGGTACCGGGCGTCGCCGGCGCGCTCGAAGGCAGGGATCGAGATGTCGTGGACCCGCACATGGTCCGGGTGCATGTAGCCGCCCTGATCCTCGGGATAGGTCACGATCACCTGGGGCCGGTGTCGGCGGATCACCGACACCAGGCGGCTCACCGCCTCGTCCAGGTCGGCGTTGGCGAAGCAGTCGGGATGGGCGTTGGCCTCCGACCCTTCCATTCCGGAGTCGCGATATCCGAGCATCACCACTTCGTCGTAGCCGATCACGGCTGCCGCCCGGGCCAGTTCCTCGGCCCGTATCTCGGCCAGCTTCTCGGCCATAGAGGGCTTGTCCAGCGCCGGGTTGAGGATCTCGCCCTCCTCCCCTCCGGTACAGCACACCAGCACGGTGCGCACGCCCTCGGCGTGGTAGCGGGCCACCGTGGGCGCGCCCTTCGACGCCTCGTCGTCGGGATGGGCGTGAACGGTGAGCAGGCAGAGCCGGCCGGCGGTAGTCGCCATGGCCGGTGAAGCTAGCGCCGCCGCGCACCGCAGCGCACCGCGCCGGTTCGGCGGGCGCGCCGGGCCCCTAGGCAGTCGGCAGGCTCGACTCCAGCGGCTCGAAGACCATGGCCGTGTCGTCGTCGATGTTGATGAGCCGCCAGCCGCACATCTCGGCCAGGCGATCTCGCCCCTCGTCGGGGCCGCTGGCGATGAGAGCATCACCGGGCGCAAGCCGTACCTCGCCGCGCGGCCGGTAGCGGTACTGGCCCCCGCGGCGGATCGCCAGCACGGTGAAGCCGGGCTCGATGTTCAGCCTCAGGTCGGCCAGCGTCTTGCCTTCGACCGCGCACCCCTCCGCCACCGGGATGTGCACCACCACCTCGTCGCTGTCGCCGAGCGCGACGGCCAGTATCGGATGGATGTCTTCCTGGCGCTCGATGATCCACACCATCTGCTGGGCCTGGTCTCCCAGATCCTCCGCCGCCTGCGACAGCTGCAGCAGCCCCCTCAGACCCGAGTGGTCCACGTGTTCCCTGGCGGCGCGCAGCACCCACTCCTCCAGGCGGTCCTTCATCTCGTCGAGGCGATCCTCGAGGTGGCGCACCTCAGCGGCAAGGCTCTCGTCCCGCAGCACCAGCGACGAGTAGGCCAGGCCGACGGCCACCTCCGAGAGGTCCTTCATCTCCACCAGCACGTCCACCGCACGGTCGAGATCCGTGGCGACCGGACCGTCGGGGACTTCCGGCGGCGTCCAGTCCGGAGACCCGGCCAGGCTGCGCAACTCGTCGATGCCGTCGGGCGATCCCCGCAGGAACAGCACGTCATCGGGGACGAGGACCGTGTCGCCTCCCACATCGGTGATCCACTCGCGCTCCCGACGCACCGCCATCACCCGCATGCCCATCTTGGCCGGCATCTCGTGGTCGGCCAAGTGGCGGTGGGCGAGAAGCGAGCCGTCCGAGACCAGCACCCGGTGCGACACCTCCTCGGCTGCACTCAGGTCGGCCACAAGCTCCGCCGGTATGCCGACCCGGTGGGTGACGATGCGGGCAATGTCGACGGCGTCGTTGGCGATGCGCTCGATGGCCGAGATCACCTGCAGCACCGACGACATGCCGTCGGCGTCGCGGGGATGGCGCACGGCCAGGATGCACACCGCCCTCATGTCCTGCACGAGATGGCTCATCCGCTCCTCGAGCGCGCCCACCTCGTCGGCCATGTCGGGGTCGCCGAAGTAGAGCGCGGCGTAGGCCAGGTCCACCATCAACTCGGAGGTGTCCTTGGCCTCGGCCAGCATCTCCCGCAGATTGCGAGGTCTGTCTTCCATCAGGTCCCTCCTGGAATCATCGTAGGTCTCAAGCGCGACGCCGTGCCCATCAGACCACCCCCACCAAGACCACCGAAACGATCAGGGTGAACGCCCCGGCCAAGTCCAGCGACGAGGTGACCATGGGAATGCCGTAGGTGTCGGGGTCGACTCCGAACCGCACGGCCGCGAGCGTTCCGTAATAGGCGACCACCACGATCAACACCGTGGCCAGCAGGCCGCCGAGCACAGCCACCGCGACCAGGTCGGCCAGCGGAGGGCCGGCATGGCCCGTCAGACCGGCCGCCATCGACGACACCAGGCCGAGCAGCGCGAACACCGGGAGCGCCAGCGCGAAAGTGGTGGCGAGATCGACTCTTGCCTCCCCCGAGGGCACTACGGAGGGCCTGGCCAGACCCAGATGCAGCTTGGTGGACAGGCGGCTCGACAGGACTCCCCCGAGTGCTCCGGCCGTGGCCAGGTAGCCCGGCAGCAGAACGAGCAACACCGGGAAGGTGACGAAGTCCTCGATGCGCTTCTCGACCGTGATCCCGGCCACCAGGTCGAGCATTCCCGCCGCGATCAACACGGGCATCGACTCGCGCATGATCGTGCGCAACTCCAGCAGCCTGCTCCGCAGCCCCCACGCCACCGACAACGCGGCCAGGACCCCCAGCCCCCACGCCATCGACGGCGTGAGAATGTCGAACCCGGCGAGTTCGGCCGCCACCACCAGCGAGGGCAGGGTCACCACATCGCCGGCGACCGTCACCATCGGCGCGACCACGTTGTCGAGATCCCAGCCGAACCGCACGGCGCCGGCCGTGGTCGCCAGGGTGATCGCCAGCACGACGAAGGCAGCGATCAGACACCCCAGGGCCGAGATCACCACGAAGTCCGAGAGGCTCATCGTCGGCGAGACGTTGAAGGCCAGCGCGATGCCCTTGGCCATGATGGCCAGCACCACACCCAGCGCGAGGCTCAACGCCACAGAAGCGACCGCGTTCTGCGCCATCACCGAGTCCCGCCGGCCCGACAGCCGGAATGTGCCCGCGTGGATGGCGGTGCCGAGCCGGCTGCCCAGCGCCCCGAAGATGTTGCCCTTCACCGCGATGGCCGCCGGTACCAGCAGCAGCAAGCCCGGCAATTCCTCGAGCGTGTCGGTGATGGACGCCAGGATCAGACCGGCGACCAGGCTGGCGAGGGCGGCCATCACCAGCGCAGCGAAGGCGCTGCGCACCGCCAGCAGGTCGCGCATCCAGCGCGTGGCCGCCCGCGCCAGCGCCTGGGGAATGCGACCGCGTGCAGCCATGCAGCAAGTGTGCTCCGTCAAGGGGAGCTTCGGCGCGATCTTGCGCGTGGCATCATCTCGCTTGGCTACCGTGCAGGCGTGACAGTGATCGCTCTGGTGAACCAGAAGGGCGGAGTCGGCAAGACGACCACGGCGCTCGGGCTGGCGTCGGCCGCCTGGACACGACGGATTCCGAGCCTTGTGATCGACCTCGATCCTCAGGGCAACGCAACCACCGGACTCGGTCTGTGGGCGCCTGACACCAACGTGGACGAAGCCCTGGCGTCCGACCGGCCGGGCGTCGTCGCGAACTTGGCCCTTCCGTCGGGATGGCCCGACGACAAGGGTCTGCCACCGACGGTGGTGGCATCCACTCCAGCGCTGGCGGGCCGGGAGCGGCAGTTGCTCTCCGATCCTGTCGGTGCCCAGGACCGGCTCCGGGTGGCTCTGTCGGGAAACCAAAGCCTCGTGCTGATCGACTGTCCCCCGTCGCTCGGACTCCTGACCATCAACGCCCTGTTCGCCGCAGACGCAGCCCTGGTAGTCACCGAGCCGAGCGCGTGGGCGTCCGACGGGGTCAGCGAGATCATGCGGACCATCGAACGCGTCGCAGCGAGGAAACCGTCGGGCCTCCGGGTTGCGGGGGTAGCCGTCAACCGCCTCGCCCGCACCCGGGATTCCCGCTACTGGAACGAGCAGCTCATCGCCGACCACGGGCATCTGGTGCTGCCTCCGGTCCGCTTGCGGGCCGCGGTGGCGGAGGCCGCCGCTCGCTCACGTCCCATACATGCCCTCCCACCCCGTCGAGGCGCAGCCGAGGCGTGCGCGGAGTTCGATCTCCTCTACGATCTAGTGGTCGGCACACCAACACCGGAGGATCGCAATGGTCTATGACCCCCAGCGCGACCAGCCCCGCTACCGACCCAGTGGGAACGGGTCCTCGGTCGTCGACACCCTCCTCGATCCTGTTACCGCCCCGCCGCAGACCGGCCAGAGTGAGCCACCTCCGGCACCGGGCCCCGAAATGGCCCCCGAACCACCCAACGCTTGGAGCGAGAGGCTGCTGTACTCGGTGGGGATCTCAACGGTGCTGGGCGCAGCCGTGGGCCTGGTGGTCCTCCGGTTGCTCTGGAAAGCCTGGAAGCGCCGCTCGCGCTAGCCGGCCAGCCTCAGCAGCGATTCTTCCTCGGCGGCCCGCATCTCTGCTCGCCGGCGATTCTCGGCCTGACCCTCGGGGCAGCGTTCGACGTACGGGCAGTAGCCGCACAGCGGCCCGGGCTGGGCCGAGAAGTCATCTGCGTTACAGGCGTCGCCGATGGCGCCCCAGGTGGACTTCAGCTGCTCGACAGTGTCCTCAAGTTCAACGGGGGTCACGGCTGTAGCCACGATCTTCTGGCCCAGATACAGCAGCTGCGCCCTCACCGGCTGCTCGCCCGTCTCCGCGGCTACGGCGGCCGCGTAGAGCAACACCTGCTGGAGCCGACTGGGCGCGTACCGCGGTGTGGGCGCCCGGCCCGACTTGTAGTCGCTGATCACCAGACCGTCGGGCTCGGATTCGACTCGGTCCACGACGCCCCGGAAGGGCACTCCGTCCAGCGTCACGGACAGGTGCTGCTCCGTGGCTTGCACATCCACGCCGGACGGGTCCTCGAGCTTCCACAGCCCTTCGATCGCCCGCCAGGCCCTCCAGCGGAACTCGAACGCCTCCTCGTCGTCGAGTTCCAGGTCGCGGTAGTCGTCGCTGCCCGACATCTCGGGCCAGGATTCACGGGCAATCCGTCGAGCATCGTCCTTGGTCCGCCGGCCCGGGTGCCGCTGCATGAGGTGCTCCAGCACTCGATGGGCGAACGTGCCGACCAGGGCGTCCTCGCCGGGGGGATCGGGCAGGCGGTCCACGTAGCGGAACCGCCAGCGGCGGGGGCACTGCTCAAATGTCGCCGCACCCGACGGTGAGAGCCTCTCGGGCGGGCTCGGCCGACCGTCCTCGCCGACCGCTCCGACGCCCGCCGGGTCGAGCATGTCGGCGGGATCGAATTCGAGCTGCATGCCGCCGTTCTAGTTGATGGGTGAGACAGCGGCACGGATGCGCAAGCCGCAGACCGGGGCGGGCGCGCCGCTTCTAGATGTCGAGCGTCGCCTCGTCCACCAGGGAGGAGTTCTCGACCAGGTAGTCGCGTCGCACCGCCACGTCGCTGCCCATCAGAACGTCGAACATCTCGGCCGCGGCGTCCGCCTGCTGAGCATCGGCCATGGTGAGGCGGCGCAGGGTACGGGTGTCGGGATCGAGCGCACAGTGCCGGAGCTCGTCGGTGTTCATCTCCCCCAACCCCTTGAAGCGCTGCCACTTCACGTTCTCAGGCTTGCGCTTGCCCCGGCAGAGCTCGCCGGTGATGCGGTCTCGCTCCTCGTCGGAATAGGCCCGGTAGGTCCGGTCCCCGACCCTTGCGGTGTACAGCGGCGGCTGGGCCGAGAAGACACGGCCCTGAACGAGCATCTCCCGCATGTAGCCGTGGATGAGGGTCAGCAGCAGGCAGCGGATATGGCTGCCGTCGACGTCGGCGTCGCACAGGATGACGATCCGGCCATAGCGAGCGGCCTCGATGTCGAAGGCGTCACCCGCGCCGGCGCCCATGGCGGTGAAGATGGCCTGGGCTTCAGCATTGTCGAGCACTTGCTTGGGGCTTGCCTTGGCGGCATTCACGATCTTGCCCCGCAGCGGAAGGATGGCCATGAACTCCGAATCGCGGCCCCGCTTGGCCGGGCCCGCCGCCGAGTCGCCCTCCACCAGGATCAGCTCGGCCTCGGGGCCGTGGACACGGCAGTCGGCCAGCTTGTCGGGCATGCCGGTAGAGCCGAGACTGGCCGCCTTGCGTTTGGTGTCGAGCATCTGCTTGGAGGCGACGCGGTTCACCACGGCAGCAGCCACCTTGTCGCCGATGGCCTTCACCTGCGAGCGAGGACCGCCGCCCGGCTCGAACCACTCCTTGAGCTGCTCGTAGGTGATCCGGGCCACGATGCCCTCAACCGCCGGAGTGCCGAGCTCCTGCTTGGTCTGGCCGCGGAACTGGGGCTCGGAGAACCTCACCTTGACCGCCGCGATGAGACCCTCACGCACATCGTCCTTGGTGGCATTGGTCTTGGTCGCGCTGCCCTTGCCGTTCCTGGTGCCCGCCCCACTACTGTCGCGGGCCAGCCGGGCAAGCTTGCGGTTGTCCTTGAGCAGCACGCCATTGACCACCCGCGTCAAGGCCTTGTCGAACCCGGCGAGGTGCGTGCCGCCGGAGCTGGTGGGGATCGTGTTCACGAACGACTCCACATCGCTGTCGTACCCCGACATCCAGCGGAGCGCGATGTCGACGGTGCACTCCCTCTCGACCTCGGTGATCTTGCCGTCGACGGGCACCTTCTCCCTGAAGCGCTCGATGCCGTTGATCGTGATGACGCCGCTGACGGGATCCCCGCCCGATCGCTCCGAACGCTCCTTGACCAGGTCGGCGAGGCCACCCCGGCTCACGAATTCGAAGGGCTCGGCGCTCTCACCGGACCGGTTGTCGGCGACCGTCATCCTCAAGCCCGGCACCAGGTAGCACATCTGCTTGACCCGGCTGCGCACCTCGTTGGCGTCGATGCGCGCGTCCGGATGGAAGAGGGCCCTGTCCGGCCAGAACCGCACCTTTGTCCCGGTTGCCTTGGTTCGCCGCGTGGAAGGACGGACGTCGCTGCTGGGGACGAACTTGTTGCCGACGAAGTGGCCCGGCTCCTGATCCTTGAAGCTCAACTCGTGGACATACCCGTCCCGGCGCACTTCGACATCGAGTCGGATGGACAGGGCGTTCACGACTGACGCCCCGACGCCGTGCAGCCCACCGGAGGCCTTGTAGGCGCCCTCGCCGAACTTGCCCCCCGCATGAAGCTCGGTGAACACCACTTCCAGGGCCGACACATCGCGGTCTGGGTGCTTGTCGACGGGGATGCCCCGACCTTTGTCCGACACCTCGATCGACCCGTCGCGGCGCAGCGTGACATCCACCTTCTTGCCGAAGCCCGCAGCGGCCTCGTCGACAGCGT
>VXWX01000079.1 GCA_009835735.1 Acidimicrobiaceae bacterium | reverse complement strand
AAGGAGGGTTAGCAGCCATGGGACTTCCTAGCGCGGCGCGCTATGTGATCATCGGCGCCGGCATACACGGTCTGTCGACTGCTTGGAGTCTGGCCCGGGACCTGAAGTCGTCCGGTCGCGGCTCGGGCGACGATGTGGTCGTGATCGACAAGACCGGTGTGGGCGCAGGAGCGTCGGGCATCGCCTGCGGCGTCGTCCGCAACAACTACTTCCAGCCGGCCATGCGCGAGCTGATGGCCCACTGTGTCGACGTCTGGGAGAGCGATCCGGAGGCCTTCTCCTACCATCCGGTGGGCTACCTGCAGATAAGCCACGAGGCCATGCGGTCCGATGTGGCCTCGATCCACGAGCAGCAGAAGGCCACCGGCTACTCGTCGACGTTCGTCGAGGGTGCCACCGAGTCGGCTCGCTACATGCGGGGCATCTTCGATGACTGGCAGGCCCAGGGCATCACCAGCGTGCTGCATGAGCACCGCGGCGGCTACGCCAACAACATGGCGTCGCTCAAGGGGCTGCTCCAGAAGGCCGAAGCCCAGGGGGTCGCCGTCGTGGGCGGGGTCACCGTGAACGGCTTCGACCGTGACGCCTCCGGAGCGGTCACCGCAGTGCTCACCGACCAGGGTCCCGTCGCCTGCGAGCAGGTGGTGGTGGCGGTAGGTCCGTGGGTGCAGCAGATATGGGCCATGCTCGATCTGCCGTTCAGCGTCGACGTGCTCGGCGGCGACGGACGTCTCCATCGCCGGCCCACCTGGACCTATATGTGTCTGCAGGAGGGCACCCTCGCCGTCGATCCCGGTTACCTCACCGACAACGACGGCGACATGCCGCCCGTGGTCCACATCGACACCGACGTCCCGCTCTACGACGAGGACGGCTTGGTCACCGAAGGCCCGTGGGGCATCTACTACAAGCCCGACTTCAGCTTCGGCGGCGTGCAGGGTGGTTATATGCCCTACGTGGTGGACAAGCCAGCCTCGGAGGTGGCCGTCGACCCCTATGGGCCCGACTCGCCCGACTTCATCGTGGGCGAGGACTTCTACCGCACGTGGACCGCGGCGCTGGCCCACTGCCAGAAGCGTTTCGAGGGCAAGTCGCATCTCATGAGCACTGAGCCCTCCGGCGGTATCGGCAGCTTCTCGCCCGACAACTTCCCGGTGTTCGACACGTTCTGCGACAACGTCTACTTCATCGCCGACTCCAACCACGGCTACAAGATGATCGGGGTGGGCACCCTGGTGGCCCGGGAACTGCTGGGCGAGCCCCAGGCCCTTCTCGAGCCGTTCCGGTGGTCGCGCTACGCCGAGGGCAAGCTCCACCCGGTGAGCAACTCGCCCTATCCCTGGAGCTGAGTCCGCCCGGTTCCGCTAGGTGCCGATTGGCACGCAGCGGTTACGCTTCACGAGGTTGTGTAGATGCAACTTCAGAAAGGCGCGTCCTAGATGGTGCAGGATGAACCGGCAGCTGAATCCAGCACCGAAGTAACTGAAGGCACTGCATCGCTAGTCATACCCTCCGACTACACCGCGTCCTACGAACGCGCTCGGCGTGTGGATCCTCAGAGGGCTAGGAACTACATCGTCCATACGATGATCCCGGATCCGGTGTGCGACGAGATGATGGTGCAGCTCGAGGCGGTCCCGCTGCGAGACGCCGACCGGTTCATACGGATGGCTATCGAGGATCCCGACGATCCTTCGCTGGACGATGCACCAGCCGTGGTGCACCGGTTCATCGAGGAACTGGAGACCGTTCCCGCCTGGGTCGACTACGACGCGTTCAGGGGTGGCATTCGCGCCTTCCACCGGGACTCGTCGGCGTGCCTTGCCGCGATGCTGGGCGGCGTGCTGGTCGAGGGGTTCTCGACCACAATCGCCAAGTCCTTCTTCATCACGGGAAGGCTGCGCGACCAAGGCGTCAGGCGCCTGCGACAGAACAACCGCCACATGATCGAGATACTGCTCCCAGGGGGCTTGGAGACTCGGGGCGACGGGTGGAGGCTCTCGGTGCGTATCCGGCTGGTGCACGCCAAGGTCAGACAGCTGTTCAACGGTTCCGATGAGTGGGACACCGATGCCGGGGGTGTGCCGCTCAGCGCGGCCCAGGTCGGATTCGCGCTCACCGCCTTTTCGGCGCGGATGCTTCAGCACATGAAGAGCCTCGGCGCCTCCTACGACGACAGCGAGCGCGACGGCTTCATGGCCGTCTGGCGGTACTCGGGGTACTTGATGGGGATCCCCGAGACGATCCTGTATCGCGACTACGACGATGCTTTGGAGCTCTTCAGGATCGGCGGGTTGTGCGAGCCCGACCCTGGCGAGGAGTCGGTCGTCCTGGCCAACTCGCTGGTGAACTCTGCCCCTCTGGTGGCGGGAATAACTGATCCGGATGCGCGCCGCAAGCTCGCCAAGTACGTCTTCCTGGTGTCGCGTGCCATGATCGGCAAGCCGATGGCCGACCAGTTGCAGTACCCGCCCAATCGCACCTTCGGAGTGCTGCCGTGGTTCCGTTTTCAGCGGCACTACCACCAGTTCCTGAGGAAGCGTCTACCGAAGCTGACCCGGGAATCGAACTTCGCCGCGTTCAACACGCTCCTGGATGTCTCGGCCCTCCAGGATCTGGACATCGACTACAAGCTGCCCGACCATGTGCACGCCGAGGAGTCGCGCTGGTGGTGAGGACTTAGACCCAGGAGTCGCCCGCGTCGGCCTGCTCGGCCTCCAGTGGCGCCTCCACCGGCAGGGTGATGCACATCTCGGTGTACTCGCCGGGCTCGGACTCGACTGCGATGTTGCCGCCGTGACGGCGAATGATGTCGCTGGAGATGGACAGGCCGAGGCCGGTGCCCTGGTTGGTCGGCTTGGTGGTGAAGAAGGGGTTGAAGATCTTCTCGATCACATCGGGGGGCATGCCCGTGCCGTTGTCACGGATGCGGACCTCGACGTGATCGTTGGACCGCGTTGTCTTGAGCCACAGCGTCGGCTGGAAGCCGGCGTTGCCGGCCGCGATCTCGGCGCGGTGGCGGTCGTTGGTGGCGTGGCCCGCGTTGGTCACCATGTTCAGGAACACCCGCCCCAGGTCCTGGGCGATCACCTTGAGCTGGCCCACATCCGGGTCGAGGTCCTGCTGGATGTCGAGCTGGAAGTCCGAGTCCAGCGCTCGGGCGCTGTGGAATGACAGTTGGGCGTGCTGTTCCAGCAGGTCGTTGATGTCGGTCATCTGCCACTCGCCGGAGTCGCGTCCCATCATCAGCATGTCGCGCACGATGCGGTCGGCCCGCTCGCCGTGGGAGCGGATGCGTTCGATGTTGCCGGTCAGATCGCTGGCGATCTCGTTGACGTAGTCCTTGTTGTCGTCGCTGATGTTGTCGCCGATGTCCTCCAGCAGTTCCTTGAGCTCGTCGATGAGCTCCTCGGAGGCCTCGGCGAAGTTCTTCACGAAGTTCAAGGGGTTCTTGATCTCGTGGGCGACGCCTGCGGTCAGCTCACCCAGAGCGGCCAGCTTCTCCCGCGTGACGATCTGGTCCTGAGCCTTCTGCAGCTCGGCCAACACGCCCTCGAGCTGTTCGTTTTTGCCCTGCAGCTCCGAGGCGAGCTGCTCGACCAGGTTGAGGCGCTGGACCTCCAGGGCGTGGCGCCGGAACACCTCCAAGGTGGCGGCCATGTCCGCGACCTCGTCCCGGCCGGTGATCGGGACGGTCACCTCGAGATCACCGCCGGCCATGCGTCGCATCCAGTCCGACAGCAGCGCGATGCGCCGCACCAGAGCCTTGCCCACGAAGAACCAGATGATGAACAGGGCGCCCACGATGCTGAACGCGCTGATGCCTAGCAGCAGCGTGCGGGCGGTGATGATGGCCTGCTCGGACGCGGTGGTGGCCTCCGCGGCCCGGTCCCGGGAGGCGCTCACCAGGCTGTCGACCTCTGAGACCAGCGTGACCGAGAGCTGGCTGTTCTGGTCCAGGAGCTCCTGGTGGTGCTGGATGATCGTGAAGTCGCTGGCCGCGAGGTCGAACGAGTTCTCCGGGCCGAGTCCCAGCTCCCGCAGGCGGGAGAAGATCGGGGCCGCGTCGGCATGGAACTGCGTTCCCTGCAACGCTATGAGGTTCCTGTCGATCCGGCCGGCAGCCGCTTCGAAGCGCTCCCGCAGCGGCTCCAGCAGGCTCTGATCGCTCACGGCGAAGGCGCTGGCCAGGAGGTCGGAGGTGATGTTGGCGTCGGCCTCGAGTTCGGCCAGGCGCCGGTACCGGAAGACCTCGTCCTCCGAGAAGTGCTCGGATCGGGGAGCCGGGGACGCATCGAGCTCGGAGTGGCCGGTGAGGGTGTAGAAGAGTTGGTCGTCCAAGGCAGGGACCAGGACATCGCTCACCCGGGCCCTCAGGTTGACGAGCTCCGCCTGTTGCACCGTTCGCTGCTCGGTGATGTCGAACCTCTCCGAGACCTCGCGCCGGATCTCGGCGATGTTGGCGATCAGGGTGTCGGCACTCTCGCGGATGCGGGCCACGCCGGCGTCGTCGCTGTCGCTCTGCTCCAGGACCGCCATCCGCTCCTCGAACTGGAGAACGGTCTGGTCTATCTGCTGGCTCTGCTGGAAGAGCTCCATGGGCGTGACCGCGGCGGCCAGGCTGGGCGCGGCGTTGGCGAGGACCCCGCCGTACTGCGCCACGCCGAACGCGGCAACCAGTTCGGGAACGCTTCCCTCGTTGACCCGCTTCTGAACGTCGCCCACGCGGTTGAAGGAGAACCACCCGACCAGGCTGGCGGCCAGCGTCATGGCCACCGCTCCGCCGATGCCCACGTAGAGCTTGGTGGAGATCCGGGACCAGAACCCGAGCGAGGACTGCATCGAGCCGTCCATGCCCGGATCGTCGGGCGCTGGTGTCGCTGAGTCGTCGCTCGCAAGTTCGTCGGTCGACGACTGGTCGGTGTCACCGGCTGCCGGTTCGTCGGGCGCCGGTGCCGCGGGGTCCTCCACGGGTTCGTCGGGCGCCGGAGTCACGGCATCATCGGCCACCGGGTCGTCGAGCGGGGAGCTCATCGAGTCACCCAGAGAACGGTCTCGTGCAGGGTGTGAACCGGGTGGTACTTGCCGTCGGAGCCGATCACCGTCAGGAACACCTCGTCGGAGCCCTGGTTGTCGCCGTCGCCGAACTGAAGCTTGAACCCGTCTATGTCGAAGTCGCCGCGGTCGATCAGCTGGTCGAGCAGGCAGGATCGGTCGACCTCCGCCCCGCACTCCTCGAGCGCCGCGATCACCATCCGGCCCGCCAGATAGCCCTCGAGCGACACGAACCCGGGCTCCGCCGCCGGATCGTGGCTCGCCAGGGCGTCCAAGTACGACAGGACGACGGGCTGGGAGTTGTCCTCCGGGAACGGGACGACCTGGGTCACCAGCACCCCGGCGCCGTCGGGACCGAGTTCCTGGGCCAGGGCGTTGCTGCCCACGAAGGAGACCGTCATGAAGACCGCGTCCATGCCCGTGCGGCGGGCCCACAGGATGAGCCTCGCGACCGGCTCGTAGGCACCGATCATGATCACCGCTTCGGGGTCGCCCTGCCGCAGGTCGAGCAGGGCCGTCTTCACCGCGGTCGTGTTGCGGGGGTAGATCCCGATCGAGGTGAGTTCCATGTCCCGTCGCTCGAGCGCCGCGACCGTGCCCCGGAACCCGGCCCGTCCGAAGGAGTCGTTCTGGTACATGACGCTGATCCGGGTGATCCCGAGGTCCTCGGTGAGGCGGGCCACCATCTCCTCGGTCTCCTGGTTGTAGGAGGCCCGCAGGTTGATGATGTTGTCCCACTCGTCGTCGCGGAGGAAGGCGGCGCCGGTGAACGGTGCGATGTAGGGAACCCCGGCGTTGCGGGCGATCGGGGTGGCGGAGCGCGAGGTCGGGGTGCCCACAGCGCCGATCAGCGCGAACACCTGCTCCTGCTCGATGAGATGGCGTGTCATCACTATCGCGTCCTCGGGCTCGTACGCGTCGTCGAGGGATTGCAGTTCGAGGACGCGCCCGTGGACGCCTCCGGCCGCGTTCACCTCGTCGAACGCGGCCAGGATCCCCAGCCTCATGTTGATGCCCAACTCCTTGGCCGGTCCGCTGAGCGCGGCGGATTGCCCGAACAGGATCCGTTCTTCGCTCAGGCCCAGTGAGTCTCCGTCCGGCTCGACAGTAGGTTGGGCCGACACCGATTCGCCGATCTCCGGGGTGTCCCCGGTTTCTCCATCGTCGCCGCACGCGGCGAGCAACACCGCAAGCACCACCATCCACCATCCGCCGGCAGTCCATCGGCGACGCGGCCCGCGGTGGTGGATCATCTCACTTGCGGGCGACGATCTTCAGGCGATTCTTCCCCGACTCCCTGCAGTACTCCACGTCGTCCATCAGGGTCTTGGTGAAGTGCACGCCCAGACCGCCGATCGGCCGGTCCTCGATTGAAGATGTCAGGTCCGGGTCGGGTGCCTCGGTCAGGGGATCGAACGGGATGCCGTCGTCGATTATCTCGATGACGATGTCCTCTTCCTGAGTGGTCACCTCCACCTCGACATCGCCGGGCCGGCCCTCGTGGGAGTAGTCCACGACGTTCTGAGCCAACTCGTCGATCACCAGGCTGACCCGGAACGTCAGCTCGCCGGACCATCCGTCCCGTTCACCGAGTGCTTCGACGGCCGCGACCAGCTCCGGCAGCTCCTCGTAGCTGGAGCGGACCTGCTCGCCGTTGGTGTTGGTGGTCAGGAACAGCATGGCGCGGTCAGTTCTCTCGGCGCAGCACGAGACAGGTCGTGTCGTCGAACTGCGGCACATCGCCGGCGAATTCATTGACGAGATCGATGACTCGATGGCCGGCGTCCTCTGCATCGCTCGGTGGGTTGGTCGCGAAGGCCTCTCGCAGGCGGGTCAGGCCCAGCTGCTCCTCCTCGGCGTTGATTGCCTCGGTTACGCCGTCGGTGTAGAGAACGACAGTGTCACCGGGGGACAACTCGTAGGAGTGCTGGAGGAAGTCGAATCCGGGCAGCACGCCTAGCGCAAGGCCGTCGGTCACCGGCAGTTGGGTGCTGCTGCCGTCGGCGTGTATGACGAGGGGCGGGTCGTGGCCTCCGTCCGCGTAGGTGAGCACCGCGGTTGTCGGGTCGTACACGGCATAGATCATGGTGACGAACATGCAGGCGTCGTTGTCCTCGTTGAGCACATCGTTCACTTCCGTGAGCGCCTCGCCGGGACCGTCGGCCCGCATGGCTGCACCCTTCAGCAGTGTGCGGCTGGACATCATGAACAGCGCCGCCGGCACGCCCTTTCCGGACACGTCCGCGATGGCCAAGCCCACTCTTTCGTCGGACAGACCGATCACATCGAAGAAGTCGCCCCCTACGTTGCGGGCAGGCTGCATGGTACCGAATAGCTTGTAGTCGTCATTGCGGGCGAACTTGTTCGGCAGGATGGACTGCTGCATCATGCTTGCAACGTTCAGTTCGTTCTGTAGGACGACAAGCTTGTCACGAGCACTGAGGGCTTCTTTCCATTCACGAATGTGTTGCAGAGTTCGATCAATTGTGAACTTCAAATCGTCGAAATCAACCGGCTTTGTGACGAAATCAAAAGCGCCACGGTTCATAGCAATACGGATGTTCTTCATATCGCCGTAAGCGGAGATTATGACGGCCCGTATGTCCGGTGCTACATCCGGAATCCTGTCAAGAAGTGTGAGGCCATCCATCTTGGGCATATTGATGTCCGACAGGACCATGTCGATGCTCTCGTCCGCGTCCAGCGCTTCAAGTGCCTCCACCCCGTCGTGGGCGAAGACGAACTCGTACACGCCAGTCCTGATGTAGCGCCGCATGCGCTGCAGCATGAGAGGCTCGAGATCTGGCTCATCATCGACCACAAGGATCTTGTGCTTCTGCGGCGACTCAGTCATTGTCATTTGAGTCCTCTCTAGCGATTGGAGACGGCCACTATGTGCTGACTGCAGCGAGCGCTTCGGACTGCGAGCCGTGGATCGGAATAATCTTGTCGAATCCGCTGATCTTGAATACTTCACGAATTGATTCGTTCATTGAGCAAAGAACAAGCTTCACACCACTGCTCTGGAGACTCTTGGCTGTGAGAAGGATCACTCTCATCCCAGCGCTGCTGATGTAGGAGACGTCCTCAAAGTCCAATACAACGGCAGGGTCATCCTTGGCGATTACCGCATCCAAGCTAGAGTGAAATTCCCGAGAGTTGGAACTATCAATGCGCCCATTGGCCCTGGCGATTACCGTTTCGCTCTCTCTCTGGGCGGTGATCTCCATCGCGATGCTCCCTACGAATATCTCTCAGCGGTCAGATGGATCCTAGCCTACGGGTCCTGACGAGCCTCATGCGCGCGCGCTGGGGCCGTAGGTGAGGTGCATGAGGTCACCGTCGTCGAACCGGCTGGGTCTGAGCGCTCGGGCGTCGATCGCTGGGGCGCTGCCGACCTGCTCTACGCCGAGAACCTGGGAGGCGACGATCTCGCCGATGCACGGCGACAGCTTGAGTCCGTGTCCAGACAGCCCCACGGCGAGGTATAGGCCGGTCACATCGGCGATCTCAGAAGCCCACCCGAGGACGGGATGGTAGTCCGGCGTGATGTCATAGGCCCCGCTGGTGCTCGCGACGATCCCGGCCATGGTCAGCGCTGGGAGCCGCTCCGCCAGGGCTCTCTCCAGACGCGCGGCATGGGCGTGGAGGGCCGCCGGCGGGGCGTCGGCCAGCGGATCGTCGACCGGGGGCATCTCCGGTGGGTACGCCACCGCAACTATCCGGCGACCCATATCGGGACGTATCACTAGATTGGAATTGCCATCGGTGATGCAGGATTGCAGGGCCCGGGCTCCGGGCTCCTGCTCGAGGGTTGCCATGTCGAGGCGCCGTCGCTCGATGGGCAGGTGCACGCCCAAAGGCTCGAGCAGATCGGGCGCCCACGCGCCCGTTGCTGCCACGACGACGGGAGCTCTGATCTCGCCCCGCTCAGTAGCCACTCCGCTGACCGCGCCATCGGCCACCAGGATCTCCTGCACGGCGAGTGGAGTCAGCACGTCCGCACCGCACGCGGTGGCGGCGCCCAGCCAGCTCAACACCATCTTGGTCACGTCGATGTAGCCCCCGTCGGGCTCGTAGGCGCCGCCCGCCAGGTTCTCAGCGTTCACGAGGGGCTCAATCGCCGCGATCTCCTCCGGGCCCACGAAGCGGGTGTCCACGCCGAGTCCGCGACCCAACTCGACGTTGCGCTGCAAGCCGTCGATCTGGTTCTCGGTGACGATGAGCATGTATCCGAGGCGGGTGTAGCCGGGGTCGCCGTACCCCACCTCCGAAGCCCAGTTGCGGATGCAGTGGAAGCCTCGCAGGGCCATGCGCACCATGAGTTCGTTGGAGTAGTGCTGGCGGATCTGGCCGAAGGTGCGTCCTGAGATGCCGCCTACAGGCGGTCGAGCGTCCACCACGACCACCCGGCGGTCCGAATGCCGGGCGAGCTGGTAGCCGATGCTGGCTCCGGCCACCCCGGCGCCGATGACGACAACATCGGCGTCGACCGGAATGCTGCGCATGGTGGCGGATCGTAGCCGCCTACTCGCTCCGCCTCCGAAGCAGTGTCTACCCCTACCGGGTCGAGCGGGCCTTCACGGCCCGGCGATGGGCCCGAAGCACCCGCTCGGTGTAGCCGCTGGGTTCGTCTCGGGCCGAGAACACGAGTTCGACAGCCGCCGCGAACGGAACGCTGGAGTCGTAGTCGGGGGCCATGGGCTCATAGTCGGCGTCGCCGCTGTTCTGCTGGTCGACCAGATTGGCCATACGACGCATGGTCTCGCGCACCACCTCAGCGGACACAAGTCCGTGATGCAGCCAGTTGGCGATGTGCTGACTGGAGATCCGGAGGGTGGCCAGATCCTCCATGAGGCCGACATCACCGATGTCGGGCACGGTTGAGCATCCCACTCCCTGGCCAACCCATCGGACCAGGTATCCGAGGATGCCCTGGATGTTGTTGTCCAGCTCGCGTTGTATCTCACTCGGGCCGAGCTCCCGGCCCGCCGCCAGCACGGGAATGTCGATCAGGCTGGCGAGGCGGGCGGGTGTGCGGTCGGCGAGGTCCCTTTGGCGGTCGGTCACGTCCACCAGGAAGTAGTGCATGGCGTGCAGGGTTGCGGCGGTGGGGGAAGGCACCCAAGCGGTGCTGGCTCCCGCGATCGGATGCTGGATCTTGGCCTTGACCATGGCCGCCATCTCGCTTGGCATCGTCCACATGCCCTTCCCGATCTGTGCGCGTCCCCGCAGCCCGCAGGCCAGGCCGGTGTCCACGTTGGAGTTCTCGTAGGCACCGAGCCAGGCGGCCGCCTTCATCTCGGTCTTGGGGATCACCGGTCCCGCCTCCATGTCGGTGTGGATCTCGTCGCCGGTGCGATCCAGGAAGCCGGTGTTGATGAACACCACCCGGTCCCGTGCCCTCCAGATGCACTCCTTCAGGCCCAACGAGGTACGGCGTTCCTCGTCCATGATCCCCATCTTGAGGGTGCGCTGCACCAGACCCAGGGCGGTCTCCACCCGGCTGAGCAGATCGCAGGCCATGGCGACCTCGTCGGGTCCGTGCAGCTTGGGCTTGACGATGTACACCGAGCCGGAGGCCGAATTGCGTATGGGCCGGCCGTCCACCCGCCCCATCCCCCGCAGATCGTGGAGCGCGCACAGAGCGGTGACCATGGCGTCGACCATGGTCTCGTAGACCGGATCGCCATCGAGCGTCACCATGTCGGTGGTGAGATGGTGTCCCACGTTGCGGACCAGCATCAATGAGCGTCCCGGCAGCGTGATCTGCATGCCGTCCGGGCCAGTGAAGCTGCGGTCACCGTGCAGCGACCGGTTCACCGTCCTGCCGTCGCGCACGAATGTCGTCTCCAGTGTGCCCCGCATCAGTCCGAGCCAGTTCCGGTAGACCGCCACCTTGTCATCGGCGTCCACGGCCGAGACCGAGTCCTCGAAGTCCATGATCGCGGTGAGGGCGGACTCGAGCCGGATGTCGAAGATGCCGGCGTGGTCCCGGCGACCCACCGGGTGGTCGGCGTCGATTCGCAGCTCACAGTGGAGGCCGTTCTTGCGCAGCAGGATCGATGCGGGAGCATCCGCGGCGCCGGTGTAGCCGACGAACTGCTCGGGGCGCAGCAGCGCGCTCACCGTGCCGTCCCCGCTGCGAACTCTCAACGAGCCGTCCTGCACCAGGTAGTCGGTCGCCCAGGCATGGCTCGCCGAGTCGAGGCCGAAGTGTGTGTCGAGGAACTCGCGGCCCGCAGCGACAACCCGGTCACCTCTGACCGGGTTGTAGGCGTCGCCGCGGCTGCAACCGTCCGCCTCGCTGAGCACGTCGGTTCCGTAGAGGGCGTCGTACAGGCTGCCCCAGCGCGCGTTGGCTGCGTTCAGCGCGTAGCGAGCGTTGTCGACGGGCACGACCAGCTGTGGTCCGGCCACTTCAGCGATCTCGGGGTCGACATTGGTCGTCGTGGCGGTCACCGCGCTGTCCATGTACCGCAGGTACCCGATGTCGCGCAGGAAGTTGGCGTAGGCGTCACCGTCGTGGCCGCGGCCGTCGGCGCGGGCCGCCCGGTGCCAGTCGTCGATCTGAGTCTGTAGCTCGTCGCGGTGGGCCAGCAGTGCCGCGTTGCGCGGCCCGAGGTCGGTCAGTATGGACTCCAGAGCGCTCCAGAACTCGTCGATCTGGACGCCCGTACCCGGCAGGGCCTCGACCGCGATGAATTCATGGAGTGGTGGAGCGATCTCAAGTGACCCGGTACGCATGCGCTTGTCTCCTAGCGGTGCGACATTCTCAGGACGGCGTTGACCACTCTGTCGACTGAGGGAAGGTACGCGTCCTCCAGAGGAGGGCTGAAGGGCACCGGTGAGTTTGCGGCAGTGACCCGCGCTACGGGGGCGCGAAGTTGGTCGAATGCGACTTCGGAGATGGCGGCGGCTAGTTCGGAGGCCACACTGCAGCGGGGTGGGCTCTCGTCGATGACGACCGCCCGCCCGGTCCGTCTCGCTGAGGCCCCGACCGTGTCCATGTCCAGGGGTGAGAGGGTTCGCAGGTCGACGATCTCGGCCGACAATTGGTGTTCGGTGGCCAGCCGCTCGGCAGCCTGGATGGCCAGCAGGACCCCGGCACCGGCGGCGATCAGGCTCACGTCGTCGCCGCGGCGCTCGATAGCCGCTCGCCCGATAGGCAACTCGTAGTGACCCTCGGGCAACGGCCCACGTGTCCGGTACAGGCTCATGTGCTCCAGGAACACGACCGGGTCGTCGTCGGAGACGGCCCGAAGGAGCAGCCCCTTGGCCGTGGCCGGAGTAGCCGGAGCCAACACCTTCAGTCCTGGGATGCTGGTGAAGATCTGCTGCAGTGTGTCGGAATGCTGGCCCCCGGCCCGCAGCCCGGCGCCCACCGCCATCCGCAACACCACTGGAACGGTGGCTTGGCCACCGAACATGTAACGCATCTTGGCGGCCTGATTGAAGATCTGGTCGAAGCAATAGGGAACGAAGCTTGCCCACATGATGTCGACCACGGGCCGAAGGCCGGCCATGGCCGCCCCGACGGCCGCGCCCACGAAGCCGGCTTCGGAGATCGGAGTGTCGCGGACCCGCTCGGAACCGAACTCCTCGATAAGGCCCTTCGTGACGCCGAACGTTCCGCCCATGGCGCCCTCCAGCGGCGCTCCGAGTCCGGCGCCGCCGGCGATGTCCTCACCGAGGACAATGACGCTGGGGTCTGCTCTCATGGCCTCGGCAAGCGCTTCGTGAACGGCTTGGACGAATGAGCCCTCCCGCGCCGTGGTAGGCACGGCGACCGGCAGCTTGCGGTCGGGCTGGTCCCCTTTGAGAACGTAGCGCTCCACCTCGGCCGGATCGGGCCAGGGCGCGGCTCGGGCCGCGTCGTATGCTTCGTCGAGTTCAGCCTCGATTCCGGTCTTGCACCCTTCGACGTCGAAGTCGGCAGCGTCGACAAGCCGAGCGACGGGATCGAGGCTCCGAGCCGTGCGGCGCTGTTCCCGGGACCGGTACTGCTCGGGATCGCCCACATAGTGGCCGCGCATCCTGGTGATCTTGGCTTCGATCAGCGTGGGCCCCTCGCCCCGCCGAGCCCGATCGATGGCGTGGCCGGCCTGTGTGAGCACGTCCAGGTAGTCGGATCCGTCGACCATTACCCCTGCCATGTTGTAGGCCTGAGCCCTGACCGCTATGTCGGCGACGCTGGTGGCGTAGGCCGTCGGTGTCGACTCGGCCCAGCCGTTGTTCTCGCACACGAACACCACAGGCAGGCGCCAGATGGACGCCAGGTTGAGCGACTCGTGGAAGATGCCCTGGTTGGAGGCCCCGTCGCCGAAGAACGAGACGGCCACGCGGTCGTCGCCAAGCACGCGGGCCGCGAGCGCAGCCCCCACAGCCAGCGAGATGCCGCCCCCCACGATGGCATTGGCACCGAGCACGCCCTTGCCGAAGTCGGCGATGTGCATTGATCCGCCCCGACCCCGGCAGAGGCCGGTCTCCCGCCCGTAGAGCTCGGCCACCATCGCTGAGAGGTCGCAGCCCTTGGCGATGCAGTGTCCGTGACCTCGGTGGGTGCTGGTGATGATGTCGTCGTCGGTCAGATGAGCGCAAACGCCGGCGGCGACGGGCTCGGCTCCGTGATAGGTGTGGACGAACCCAGGCATGTCGCCCTTGGCGAACTCTCTCAAGAGACGATCCTCGAACCCGCGAATGCGAAGCATCGTTCGCAGTCCGCTCTCGAGCACCTCTGCGGACCGGGGAGGTGCCGCAGGCTCCGTTCCCGATTGGCTGGGAGACTGTTTCACGGCGTCTCGACGATGACACCGATGCGGGTGCCGATCGGAGCTTCGAGGCCCGGCTCCGCTTCTTGATGGACCCGGCCGGAGAACTCGGCCTCGATCTCCATCTCGACCTTGTCGCTCTCCATCACGAACAGCGGCTCGCCTGCAACGACCTCGCCTCCGTCTTCTACGAGCCACTCGGTCAACGTCACGCTGCCCTCGTACATCCCCGTCTTGGGCATGATGACCTCGTAGGTCATGCTCTCTCAGGATCCGGGCTGTCCGATCCGGACGCGCCGTACAGGATGTGGATCGTGTCGGTCGTCAGATGAAGGTGCTGGCTCAACACGTCGGCCAGCTCCTCGCCTCGGCGTTCTTCGCACAACTCGACCATGAGCCGGTGCTGCGTGTCGGCGACGGGCAGGGCAGCCCCACGCGTGAGCCTCAGGTATCTCTCGGTCACCCCCCAGAGCCGCTCGAGAGTCCGTTCGATGGTCGGCGTGAGGCTGGGGGCAAGCAGGACCCGGTGAAACCGTTGATGGGCGGCGATATAGCCGCCGTCCATAGCTCCGGGAGTGTCGACGGAGCTCTCCAATTCCGTCAGGGCCGCGTGCAGGACACCTATGTGCGAGTCGGGCATGCTCGAAGCGGCGCGCCGCGCCACTGGCGGCTCGATCAGGCGGCGCAGGTCGTACACGTCCTCGAGTTCGCGCAATGAGATCTTGGTCGCCACCGCTCCCACGTTGGGCATCGTCTCCACCAGCCCCTCGGCCTGGAGCATGCGGATGCCCTCCCGGATGGGGATGTGGGAGACCTGGAGGCGTCGTTCCAGATCGCGGATGTTGATGCGCTCGCCAGGACTGATCGTCCCGTCCAGTATCAATCCCCGTACCTCGCTCGCAACGATGTCGGGCACCGAAGCGGCTGCCTTCTTGGAATCCCTGCTGCCGACAATGCTCATCACATATCACCCGCCCTGGAGCGGAGTCGCGGGCGTGAATGCGGCCGTGTCATTCCTCTCCTCCGGTTGCTCGGCGCTCGAAGTATCTGCTGGTAGCGTCCAAGGCGGCCGCGGCTACCAGGGCGAGCCCGGCGCTCACGCGGACCCAGAAGGGCTTGGCTCCCAGAAGCAGCAGCCCGTCGTTAAGCACGCCGATGAACAATACCCCGGCGGCCACACCGAGGAGGTTGCCCTTTCCCCCTCCGAAGGCCACCCCTCCCAGCAGGATGGCGCTCAGCACCTCGATCTCGATCCCTTCGCCGAGGGTCGGGGGAGCCGAGTTGAGCCGGGACACGAGCACGATGGCCCCTACGCCGGCACCGACGCTGCTGGCGACGTAGAGCAGGAGGGGTAGCCGCCAGGGATTGATGCCGGCCCGGCGGGCGGCCTCCGCGTTCACGCCTAAAGCCACCATGTGCCGGCCCCACACCGTCTTGGTGTGGAACAGCGCGCCGATGATGAAGACGGTCCCGGCGATGATCACCGGGTTCGGGATCCCGACGCCGGGGAGGAGACCCTGGCCGATCTCCTTGAATCTGCCGGTCCAGCCGCTGGCCAGATCCCCGTCGTTCACCACGTAGGTCAGCCCGCGCACCGCGGTGTAGAAGCCCAGGGTGACGATGATCGGGGCGAACCGGCCTCGTGTCGCCAGGGTGCCCTGGCAGAGGCCGACGCCGGCCGCCACGATGATCGTGAGTGTGCAGGCCGTGACCGGGTGCGTTCCAGCCTCGAGCTGCTTTCCAAGCACGACGGCGCTCAAGCCGAGAGTGGACCCGACCGCGAAGTCGATGTAGCCCGACATCAACAGCAGGGCGGTGGGCACCGCCATGATCCCGACCACGGCCACCTGCAGGAAGATGAGCCGGATGTTGGACGTGGTCATGAACTTCTCGGACTGCGACCAGAAGAACAACACCTCCAAGACCAGCGCGATGACGATGCCGTTCCTGAGGAACCCGGCCCGGATGCGCGCCAACTGGGACTCGGGGTCAAATCCGACAGTGCTCGCCGCCGCGGCGGGGCGCGATCCAGAAGAGGAGTCTCCGGGTGTGTTCATGTTGGCTGGGATCGTCTCCGGTTGGAGCGGCCCATTTTTCTGGCGAGGATCAGCCGCCTGTGAATTCCTGGTAGGCGTCGAGGATCTCCTGAGCCCGGGCCGCGTCGTTCGGAGTGATCAACTCGTAGGGCAGTTCCAGGTTCTCGGTGGTGTTGCCCTCGAGTAGGTCGATGGGAAGGTCGGCGACCGCCCGTCCCAGGTCATCGAGAACCAGTGCACCGCTCGCCCGGTAGATGCCGCCCTCGCCGCCGCCGGCAGCCAGCAGTTCGAGGGCCTCGTTCTGGCCGTCCATTCCGGCCACGAAGAACTCGCTGGCGTCGCGACCGGTCCTCATCTGGGCCAGGACAGCCTGGTAGGCGCCCAAGGCGCCGGCATCGTTGATGCCGATGATCATGGCGATGTTGGGATTGGACTGGAAGAAGGTCTCGGTTGCCTCCAGGCCGGCGTCCTCCGCCACGACCGCGGCTTCGAGCGGGGCGACTCCGGTGGCGTTGACGATGATCTCCCTGATCGGGTCGGTGCGCTGCGTGCAGGCCGATCCGCACTGGTCGAAGGTGAACAGGACCCAGGAGAAGTCGTTGCGATCCCCGGTGAAGTCCTCTTCCAGCCACCTGAGGGCCTCGTTGGCCACCTTCTCGGCTCCGGCCACGTTCTGGTAGACGATGGCCGCGTCGCCGTTGGGAACCTCGGTCGAGTAGCCGACGAAGACGATACCCGCCTCCTTGGCCTTGTCGATCGTCGGCTGCAGCGGCTCAATTCCGCACAGCGGCAGGGCCACGATGGCGTCCACTTGCTGGACGATGAAGTTCTCTATGTCCTGGACCTGCTGCTCGCAGTCGCCATTGGCTGCGCCCTCGATGAACTCGTAGCCCCGGGACTCGGCCTGGATCCGGGCCGGGCCGGCCACGATGGGATAGATGCCGGCCGTCTCGTTGCCGTAGCTGAAGGCAACCGTCCCCGCGGACGAGTCGCCGTCGCCGCTGTCGCCGCTGCACGCGGCCGCGATCAGAACGAACGCCAGCAGCGCCGCGAAGAGACGAACAGTGTTCTTGAACATGGGATCCCCCTGTGTTGTTGTGTTGGTCACCGGATGGTGTTGATGTGTCGATCAGGCCGGCACGAGAGCGGGCATCGACCGGTAGTAGTCGGTGTAGGAGACGATTTCCACGTCTCTGGCTCGCGCGTAGGAGAGAAGGGAGCGGACCCACTGCGTGCCTGCCTCGTCGTAACGGAGCATGGCCCAGTCGTGGAAGCAGGCGCCGTAGGTGAGGTCATCGGCGACGATCTCGTCGATGGCGCCCTGCAGCACCTGGCCGAACTCCCGGCCCTTGTCGAGGCCGTTGGCCTCGAACCAGATGCCGTCGAGCCAGTGCTGGAACGGGATCTCGAGGATCTCAGGATGTCCCTGCTCGGCGTACCAGAACGGCTGCGTCGAGATCGGGGTGGGGTTCTCTCCGTTGGCGTCGCGTCCCCACGAGCTGATGTACCGGATGCCGCACCGGGCCACGATGTCGAGCAGCTCGGGGCGGTCGCTCAACCCCAGGTGGTGGCCGTGGGGCGTGCGCAGCCCGATGCACTCGATCCCGAGGTGCTTGTCGATGGCGGCCGATGTCGTCATCAGTTCCGTCTCGAGCGCCTCCTCGGGCGATGCCAGGAATACGCCCCCGTTCCAGTAGTCGGGTTTGAAGAGGGCGTGGCTGTAGGTGTGCTGCTGGATGTCGATCAGCGGATGGTGGACCAGCTCCTGGAACAGTGCGACGTGGTGCACGAGCGTCCGGCCGCACACGAACAGCGTGGCCGGCGCGTCGAACTCCTCGTGGTTCCGGAGGATCACCTCTAGGCCCTGGGGTGTGGAATCCGGCTCGGTCGCCTGGACCATCCCGTGGTCGCCGATCCGGGCGAGGCCCTCTCCTATGGCGAACGACTCGACGTCGTAACCGACCAGCAACTGCGCCATTGGATCCCCTTCCTCCAGACGCGAAAGATCTGCGCTCCCTGACCAGAATATACTATAGGCAGCCAGGCGACGGGCGCTATGCCGCCGTTCCCGTTGTGATCAACTGAACGAGATCCCTGGTGGTCACATCGGCCAGTTCGATGTCGGCCACGGCGGCGCCGTGCCGCAGCACCACGACCCGAGAGCAGGCGTCGAGCACCTCTTGCATGTTGTGGCTGATCAACATGACGGCGAGCCCCCGGTCCCGCAGCGTCTTGATGAGTTCCAGCACGAGGCGGGACTGCTCGACGCCCAGCGCGGCCGCCGGCTCGTCCATCAGCACGATCTGGCGTCCCCAGGCCACGGAGCGGCCGACGGCCACCGCCTGGCGCTGCCCGCCCGAGAGCTTCTGGATCGGGTGGCGGACCGACGGGATATTGATGTGCAGGCCCTCGAGGATCTCCTTCGCCTCGCGGTGCATACGGCGCTTGTCCATCCAGCCCGCGAGCCGCGGCCGGTGGCGGATCTCCCGGTTCAGGAAGATGTTGCCGGTGACGTCGAGTGTGTCGATGAGAGCGAGATCCTGATGGACGGTCTCGATGCCTCGCTCATGGGCATCGCGCGGCGATGCCAACTCGACCTTCTCGCCATGGATGAGGATCTCACCGGCGTCGGGCTTGATGATCCCGGCCACGCATTTGACGAGGGTCGACTTGCCTGCGCCGTTGTCGCCGATCAGTCCCAGTACCTCGCCGGCGTGCACGCCGAGGCTGACTTGGCGCAGGGCCTCGACCGCGCCGAAGGACTTGTCGATGCGCCGGACTTCGAGGATGGGGTCAGTCATGGCCGGCGGACACGTAGCCCTCGAGGGGCTGGATGAGGATTCCACCGTCTACCGCTAGAAGCGCGCCCGTTATGAACTCGGCCATGTCCGACGCCAGGAAGACGGCCGCCCGGCCCACGTCGTCGGGCCTGCACAGGCGGCCGAGCGGCGTCCGGTCCACGATGCCTGCCCACTGCGCCTCAAGATCGATGCCCTGCGGGGCTCCGGCCTTAACGAACTCGACGGCTCCCTCGGTCATGGCCGCTCCCGGGCACACGGCGTTGACGCGGATCCCGTGAGGCGCCAATTCCATGGCCAGCGAGCGGGTGAGTCCGGCGATGGCGTGCTTGGAGGTGGTGTAGTGCGCCAGCCCCTCCGCCGAGGGAACTTGGGCGTCGACCGAGGCGACGTTGATGATGACCCCCGCCCCCCTGGGCCGCATGCTGCGAGCCGCGGCCCGTGAGCACAGGAAGCCGCCCGTGACGTTGACGTCGATGATCCGAGCGAACTCCTCGCGGGGCATCTCGGTGGCGAGATAGTTGGAGAACACACCGGCGTTGTTCACCAGGACGTCCACCGGTCCGCTCCGGGACTCGACGGCGTCGAACAACGCTGCCACCGACATCTCGTCCGAGACGTCGACGCGGAGGCCGCGGCAGGTGCTCGAGGTCTCGGCCGCGAGCCGGTCGGCAGTCGACCGGGCGGCGGCCTCGTTGATGTCGGCGACGGTGACCGTCGCCCCCGCTTCGGCCAGCCGCCGGGCGATCGCGGCCCCGAACCCTTGGGCGGCGCCGGTGACGATCGAGCAGCGGCCCTCCAGGGACCAGAGATCCGCGAGCGGCGTCATGGAAGTTCGCGCTCGAACAGGGCCGGGACGTAGGGACGGGACTGCTCGAAGGGCATGCGGCGGGCCGGTAGTGCGTCGGGTCGCCACGGCTCGACTTCCTGACCGCCCTTGATGACGCGGAAACGGCGCCGGTCTGCCAGCACGGACACGTTCTCATCGGGCCGGCCGTCGACTATCAGCATGTCGGCGTACTTGCCCTGGGTCAGCGTGCCGATCATGGCCGAGTGAGAGGGCACGGCGACCGCGGCGTCGCGGGTCATGCACAGCAGGGCCCGCATGTCGCTCATGCCGAGATGGCTGACGAACAACTCCATCTCACGCGTATGCCATTGGCCGTAGGGCGTCATGGCGAAGCCGCTCTCGGATCCGGCGATAAGGGTCGCTCCCTGCTCATGGGCTTTGGAGAGGATTGAGACGGCTGCGTCCAGTTCCCGCCGGATGGCGTCGTTGGTGGCCGGTCGCATGCCGCCGGCCTCCAGGGAGTTGACGAGCAGGGTCATGGCCGGCAGCAGGGGGATGCGCTGGTCAAGCACCCTGTCGAGGGTCTCGGTGTCCATGTAGGACGCGTGCATGATCCAGTCGACGCCGGCCGCGACCGCATCGGCGACGGACTGCCGGGATCGGGCGTGCATGGCCAGCGGGCGCCCGAGCCGGTGGGCCTCATCGACGGCGAGCTGCAGTTCGTCGCGCCGGAACGCGGCCCACTCGGTGGTCCCGGGGCCGGATCCGGCGATCTTGATCAGGTCCACGCCATCCTTGACCTGGTCGCGTATCTCGCTCAGGAGTTCGTCGCGGCTGTTTACGAGCGCCCCGAACGACGACTCTTCCACGTTGATCCAGCGGGGCAGGGTGTCGCCGATGCCCTGCTGAGTGGTGATCTGCCGGCCCGCGGCGGAGAATCTCGGACCCTGGATGAGCCCGGCAGCCACTGCGTCGCGAACCGCGGGGGCGATCCCGGTGGGCCCACCCGGATCACAGGCGCTGGTCACCCCGGCCAGCAGGACCGTCTCGGCGTTGGCCGCCGCCCGGATGGCTCGGTAGGCCGACGGCGTGTATATGTACAGCTCCTCCTCAGTGTGGGGCTCACCGAAGCTGATGTGCATGTGGCCGTCGACCAGCCCGGGCATGACCGTGGCGCCGTCGACGCTCACCGCCGGAATCGTCTCGTCGTTGAACTCGCGGGGCAGATCGTGCGACGGCCCGACCCAGGCGATCAGTTCACCGTCGATCACCACGGTGCCGTCGGTGATCGTCGTCTCGTCGACGCAGGGAAGCAGTCGGGCGTTCTCGATGCGACTCAATCGGAGGCTGGGACTGTTCATCGTTGCTCCTTCGATCTAGCGATCTAGCACGGGATGAGTGGGAAGTACTCGCCCCCTATGGGTTGCCCGGCGGACAGCCCCACCTCTGTGTCACTGTAGTTGTACTCGTATCGCTGCGATCCCAGCCAGATGGTCCCGTCTCCCACGAAACGGATGACGAGGGCCCGTCTCGGATGGTCGGTCCGGTTCGGTCCTGACGCATGCCACACGAGCGATGAGTGAAAGGACACCTCACCGGCCGCGAGGGCGACCGTCCGCACCTCGAACCCCATGGCTGCCGGATCCTCGATGGGCTTGACCACGGCGGGTCGCTGATCCCGCATGTACGGCGTTCCCGTGCCGAAGACCGAGGGCAGGCGCTCGCCGGTCAGATGGCTGCCTACGGCCATGCGCATGGCACCGTTGCCGGCGTCGGTGTCGTCGAGGGCAATCCACGCCGTCACCGCGTTCGGTTGCGCCAACGGCCAGTAGGGGAAGTCCTGGTGCCATTTCAGCTCGCCCCCCGATCCCGGAGCCTTGGTGAGCGCGTTGTCCTCGAGGAGGCGCACCCGGCGGGCCCCGATGAGCTGGGAAGCCCAGCGGGCCAGGATCGGATTGAACACGAAGGGCTGGATCTCGGGCTCCACGCGCCACAGATTGAACAGGAACTCGACGGGACCGGCGCCCGTGGGCCGCGGCTCGTCGACGTCGGGCCAGAGGTCGGGGTCCAGCAGGTCGTAGACCCGCCCCTCGTCCCGTTCCCGGTCCTGGACCGAGGCCACAAGACCGCGCAGGGCGTCGATCTCTACGTCGTTGAAGACCCGCCCCGGACACAGGTATCCCGACTCGTAGAAATCGAGGATCTCCGAACCGCTCAGGAGATCGTCACGGGTCGTCATTGGAGGCAAGGCTATAGTATATCTTTCGGTCATTCATCGAGTGCGTCAGGCGTGTTCGAGGCCACAATCCGGGAGGCGGGAGACGTGGGAGAGCAAGTGGTTCGAGCGGACACGACAGAGCCCGACGACTGGTCGGGCACCGCTTTCGCGCACTTGGACGTGAGGTCGCTGATCTCCGAGGATCGCCTCGGCTCGGAGAAGGTGATGGTAGGTCAGACCATCTACCCGCCCGGCAGCACTCATGAGCATCACCTCCACCCCGACGCGGAGGAAGTGGTGATCGTCGTGTCGGGCCGGGGCTGGCACCGGGTCGGATCGGAGTTCTACGACATCGGCCCCGGTGACATCGTGTTCATTCCAGCGAACGCGCCGCACTCCGCGGGGAGCGATCCGGGAGAGCCCATGGTGATTCTGTGGATCCTGGGGGGTGTTCCATCGCTGGAGAAGGCCGGCTATGTGTCAGTGCCGACGATCCTTCCAAATCGGTGACCGAGCTTTGGCAACTGGGTGCTCGCGCCCTTGCCCGACTCTACGGCGCCCGCCAGGCCGGCCCCGTCGAGGCGCTCGACGCTTCGCTCGAGCGGCTTCGGGCCGTCGAACCGATGGTCGGGGCCTTCGCGTGCGTCCTTGACGAGGAGGCCCGTTCGGCCGCCCGCGTCCTGCAGGACGAGCTCTCCAGGGGCGTGAGCCGTGGTCCGCTTCACGGCGTTCCTGTGGCAGTGAAGGAGCTGTTCGACGTTGAGGGCGCTCCGTGTGACTACGGGTCCGATGTGCTGTCGGGCCGTGTGGCGGTGGCTGATGCCGAGTTGGTTCGCCGGCTCCGGCAGGGCGGGGCGCTGATCGTGGGCACGACCCGCTCCCACGAGTTCGGGTGGGGTATCACCACCCAGCATGAGCGAAGGGCCGGCACCCGGAATCCCTGGAATCTCGATCGCATCCCCGGCGGCTCCAGTGGCGGGTCGGGCGCCGCCGTCGCGGCGGGGATGGTCCCGGTGGCGGTGGGCAGCGACACGGGGGGCTCGATCCGCATCCCGGCCAGTTTCTGTGGAGTGGCCGGTCTGAAGCCCACCTTCGGCCGGATCAGCCGCACGGGCGGAATGGCGCTGGCACCCTCGTTCGACACCGCGGGAGCGCTGGGCCGGACGGTCGGGGACGCGGCGGTGGTGGTGGGGGCCATGAGTGGAGCGGATGGCGTCGACCCGGCCTGCCCGCCGGATCTACCGCCTCCTGGAGTCCCCGTAGCGCGCGATTCGCTTGACGGCGCCCGCATCGGCGTCTCGGCCGACCTCATGAGCGTCGGGCTCGACGAGTCCGTCAAGGCAGTGTTCGACGCCGCAGTGGGTCTCCTGGAGGCGTTGGGCGCCCAGATCGTGGAGGTCGGGCTGCCTGATGCGGAGTCGATCCGGTCGGCGTTCGTGCCTCTGCAGATGGCAGAGGCCCATCACGTGCACCACTCGATGGGGCTGTACCCGCAACGGGCTGCCGACTACGGCTCGGACGTGCGCTCGCGGCTCGAGGCGGCGACCGATGTGTCGATCGGGGATTATCTGGCCGCCTCGGAGCAGCGCCGCCGGATCGTTGCGGCGTTCGAGCGGGGACTTCAGTCCGTGGACGCCATCCTGAGTCCGGTGTCCGGGGTCGGGCCGAGCCGTGTCGATGACAGTGATCGAGCGGTCTGGAACGGTCGGACCCGGCCTCTGCGCGACGCCGTGATGATCTTCACCGTGCCGCACAATGTGACCGGCCTGCCCACCAGCATCGTGCCCGCCGGCGTCGATGCGGACGGTCTGCCCGTGGCCGTTCAGTTGATGGCCGGCCGCTGGCGGGAGGACAAGGCCGTTGAGATCGCGGCGGCCCTCGAACTGGCGGTCGAGCCGCCCGCGGCAGCGTTCCCCGAACTGGCCGGTCACGCCGCCGCAGCAACATCAAGCGAATAGGAGTCCTGGCATGCCCTACGCACAATCCGACGACGCTCGGATCTATTTCGAGCAGCACGGCGATGGCTCGGGCCCGCCTCTGGTCCTGATACGGGGTACCGGAGCCGACGGGACGCGCTGGATGCCTCAGGTGGAGGCCTACTCGCCCGAGGTTCCGTGTGTGATCTTCGATGGAAGAGGTGTGGGCCAGAGCGACACCACACCGGCCCCGTACACGGTGGAGCAGATGGCCGGCGACACTCTCGCCGTCATGGACGAAGCCGGCATCGGTGCGGCCCACGTCGCCGGCTCGTCGCTGGGTGGGGCTATCGGCCTCCACCTGGCCGTTCATGCTCCCGATCGCGTGCTCACCCTGCAACTGCACTCGAGCTGGCTGGCCACCCGGGGCTTCTCCGCCTACTCCCTGGGCCTGCTGAAGAAGTTCCTCGTCACCGGCGGGACCGACTTCTACTACGAGGCGACCCTGCCGCTGCTGTTCAGCTGCTCCTTCATGATGGACAACTTCGATCACCTCATGAAGATCCTCGCCCACATGCAGGCTCACTCCGCTACCAGGGAGGGACTGCTCGGGCAGATCGAGGCCAATCTCAGCTACGACCTCAGCGCAGAGGCCGGGCGGGTGAAGGCTCCCACCCTCATAACGGTCGGCGATCTCGACTACGTGCTGCCCGTGTCGTGCTCGCGGGAGCTGCATGCGGCCATCGAGGGGTCCGAACTGGTGGTCTTCGAGGGCTGCGGGCACCTGGTGACGATGGAGAATTCCGAGGAGTTCAATCGGGTCACGCTGGACTGGCTGAGGCCGCACCTCTAGCTGTGACGGCTTACCGGGGGACTAGGGACTCGCGGTCGTAGCCGGCCACGCGTTTGTAGCTGTCCGACAGCGCGGCCATCTCCTCGGTCGTGATCACGTCGGTGATGCGCTTGAACGGCCTGTCGCCGGTCCGTTCATGGACGGTCTTGAGAATCACGTCCGGCGGCGCGTTGCGGCTGGCGTGCACCACCGCGGCTGTGGCCGCGAGCCGCTGGTCCTCGTAGGCCTGAAGCGCCTCATCCACCGATGGGTGCGACTGCAGGCAGTCGGCCAGAGACCGCGCGTCGAGGATGGCCTGGCCCGCGCCGTTGGAGCCCCGCGGGTACATGGGGTGGGCGGCGTCGCCGAGCAGCGTCACCCGCCCGTGAGTCCAGCGGGGAAGCGGATCGCGGTCGACCATCGGATACTCGAGGATCTGCTCCGCGCCTCGGATGAGTCCGGCCACATCGAGCCAGTCGAAGGTCCAGTCCGCGAAGACGTCGTAGAAGTCCTCGAGGCGGCCGGTGCGGTTCCAGTCCTGCTCGTTGTACTGATCGGTCTGCACCTCGGCCACCCAGTTGACGAGTTGGCGGCCCTGACCGTCGACATCGTGCCGGACCGGGTAGATCACCATCTTCCCGACCGTCAGCCAGCCGGCCCGCAGGTAGGTGGAACCGCTGAGGAACGGCTCCCACACGGTCGTGCCACGCCACATGTTCACGCCCGAGTAGACGGGCGGACCCTCGTCACCGAAGAACTGCCGCCGCACGACTGATCCGATGCCGTCGCAGCCGATGACGGCCGAGCCCTCCGCCGACGGCAGGGTTCGGCCGGTGACGGAGTCCACGAAGTGGGCCGCCGCACCCCGGGCGCCGGAGTCGGTGCCGGTGCATCGGTGAGCGGTCAGCAGGCGCTCGGATCCGTCGGGCAGCCGGTCGAGGAAGGCGCGTACGAGCACTTGCTGTAGGTCTCCGCGGTGTATCTGGAACTGGGGCCAGTCGTAGCCGGCATAGCGCCCGACGGGCTCCGAGTAGACGAACTGGCCGAACCGGTTGAAGAAGCGGGAGTCCCTGGTGGTCACGGCCACCTCGGCGAGCGGATCGGTGAGGCCCAGCAGACCTAGTTCCTTGCTTGCGTGGGGCAGCAGGCTGATCCCGACGCCGATGGGCCTGATCTCCGGCGCAGCCTCGTAGACGCGGGCGCCGATGCCCCGCTCGTGGAGCATGAGGGCGAGCGTGAGCCCTCCGATGCCACCGCCGACGATGATCACATCGTCCATGGCGGGTCGGAATCGTGCTGGGTTTGTGTTCTATTCCCTGTCAGGTCGAGCCGGCCAGGTAGGACTCCAGCGAGTCGTCCAGCGCATCCTCCCAGGCGGTGTGGTGGATGGGTGCCACCGTGCCGGTGAGCGGGGAAGTGTGACCGTGGTCGCGGTAGCCGATTATCGACTGCTTCTTGTGCTTCTTCCAGTCGTAGAACATCTGGTTGACCAGAGGCGTGTTGAAGTCGGGATAGTCGGTCTGGTCCACCAGGTCCTGCGTGTAGGCGCCCTGGAAGTCGATGCACGCGTAGTCGTCCGCCAGCGCGTCCTCATCGGCTTGGGCCTCCTCTATCCAGCGGGCCTGTTCCGCGGCGTCGGGAAGGGAGATGCGGCCCAGGATCACGTCTCGGGCGTACCAGGCTTGGGCGTCGAACATGTTGAACGTGTACCACTGGTCCTGCATACCCAGGTAGAGGATCCGGTTCTCCGGCTGGAACACGACCCCGCGGTACAGCATCGAGGTGGCCAGGCGGTTGGCGGTCACCAGGCGCAGCTCGTCGTCCATGAACGGGAAGTAGTGCAGGTACCCGGTGCAGGAGACGATGGCGTCAACCTCAGCGGTCGAGCCGTCGACGAAGTGCACGGTGCGGCCGTCGACATGGGTGAGGATGGGCCTCTCGGTGATGCCGTCGGGCCAGTCGAAGCCCATGGGCCCGCTGCGCGACGTGCAGATCACCGAGCGGGCTCCGTACTTCCAGAGCTGCGAGGCGATGTCCTCGGCCGAGTAGCTCGATCCGATCACGAGCACGTCCCGGCCGCTGAACTGCACGGCGTCGCGGAAGTCGTGGGCGTGCATCAACGTTCCGCCGAAGGTCTCGTAGCCCGGGTAGTGGGGCATGTTGGGGATGGAGAAATGGCCGGTGGACACCACCACGTGGTCGAAGTCCTCGCTGGTGTCGGTGTCGTTGGCCTGATCGTGGGCGGTGACGGTGAAACCGCCGCCCGAGGAGCGGCTGACGCGCCGCACCGCGTGGTTGAAGCGGATCTGGTCGCGGAAACCGCTGCGCGTGGCCCGTCCGATGATGTAGTCGTACAGCACCTCGCGGGGCGGGAACGACGCGATCGGCTTGCCGAAGTGCTCCTCGAAGCCGTAGTCGGCGAACTCCAGGCACTCCTTGGGGCCGTTCGACCACAGGTAGCGGTACATGCTGGCGTGGCAGGGCTCGCCGTGCTCGTCCAGACCGGTGCGCCAGTCGTAGTTCCAGAGCCCGCCCCAATCGCTCTGCTTCTCGTAGCAGACGACTTCAGGCGCCGACGGGCTGCCCGCCCCCGAATCGCTGGCGAAGGCGTGCAACTGTGCCAGGCCGCACGGCCCAGCGCCGATGACAGCCACTCGTGTCATGATCGTGACCCCCCCTGTAGTTAGGTATGTCTATATCTACAGTAAAACTTGCGCACCTTCTTGGCAAGGCGCAGGGCGAAAATAGCCGCTAGCCGAGCACTTCGTCGAGAGCGGCCAGCACGAGCGTCACGTTGCGGCGCCTAGCGGTGTGGCCCATGCTGCCGATCCGCCAGCACTGGCCTGCCCAGGGACCCAGCCCACCGCCGATCTCGATGCCGTAGCGGTCGAGCAGCGTTCGACGGACATCGGCCTCGGTCATCGACGGCGGCAGTCGGGACTCAGGCACCCGCACCGCGGTGATCTGCGGCAGGCGGGCACCGGCTCGGGCCGCCAGTGAGAAGCCCCGAGCCTCGAGTTCGTCCTGGAGCATGTCACCGCAGCGCTGGTGCCGGGAGTGGGACTCCTCGAGCCCTTCGTCCAGCACCACGCCCAGTCCCGCGTGGAGCGCGTAGATCATCGAGATCGGCGCCGTGTGGTGGTAGGCCCTCGCCCCTCCGCCGGTCACGTAGTCGGCGATCATCCCCATGTCGAAGTACCACGACTGCGGTCGGCAGCGCATCCGTTCGACGGCTCGGGGCGAGACGCTGACGGGGGCCAGCCCGGGCGGCACGCCGAGGCACTTCTGGGTCCCGCTGTAGGCGATGTCGACGCCCCAGTCGTCGAGCCTCACGTCGATGCCGCCGAGCGAGGTGACGCAGTCCGCCAGCAGCAGAGCGTCTCCCTTGGCCGCGCCCAGCTCGGCCAGGTCGTTGCGCACCCCGGTGGAGGTCTCGGCGTGGACTACCGCGATCACCGCGGGGGCGGCGTGGGCGTCGAGGATGCGCTGCGGGTCGAGGGGCTCGCCCCAGTCGGCGTCCACCCGCACGACGTTGGCGCCACACCGGGCCGCGACATCGCACATGCGCTCGCCGAACACGCCGTTCACCCCCACGACGACGGCGTCACCCTCGTGTACGACGTTGACGAAGGCCGCTTCCATGCCGGCCGAACCCGTACCCGACACCGGGAAGGTGAGCGTGTTGCCGGTGCGGAACACGGTTCTCAGGCGGTCGCAGGTCTCATCGAGCAAGTCGAGGAACGCGCCGTCGAGATGGCCCATCACCGGGCGGGTGAAGGCCTCGATCACCTCCGGGTAGGGATTGGACGGGCCGGGACCCATCAGAACCCGCTCGACCCACGGGCTCGGCTGATCCAAGTCCCCTTGATCTTTCATAGAAGTGGTGCTACCTTCCATCAGATTAGCGATTTGGTCACCGAGAGCATAGGAGAATCCACCCCGCTTGAGCTATCCCGCACAGGCGTAGACCCACGACAAATCTTCAAGAACACGCCTGTGTGAGCAATAACACAGAGAATTCTGTCGGAAGATGCCTGTAGGAGAGACGGCTTGCAACGATTCTGCCAAAAGAATCCCCCGCAGGAGCCATTATGAGCCATCATCAGATCACCGAGGCGAGGCGCCGGCTGCACCGCAGCGAGCTGGCTGTGCCGGGGTCGCGGCCCGAACTGTTCGAGAAGGCGGCGGCCAGCCGGGCCGACTACGTGTTCCTGGACCTTGAGGACGCGGTGGCGCCTGATGAGAAGGAAGCGGCCCGACGCAACGTCATCGAGGCGTTGGGCGATGTCGATTGGCGCGGTTCCAACAAGACGATCTCAGTAAGGGTCAACGGGCTCGACACCCATTACATGTACCGCGATCTGATCGACGTGGTCGAGCAGGCTGGAGCCCACCTCGACACGGTCCTCGTTCCCAAGGTGGGCGTGCCTGGTGACATCTATGCGGTCGACGCCCTTCTCACCCAGCTCGAGCAGGCGATGGGACTCAGTCACCGGATCGGGGTGGAGGCGCTGGTGGAGACCGCCCTGGGCATGGCCAACGTCGAGGCGGTGGCGGCCTCGAGCCCGCGGCTGGAAGCGCTTCATTTTGGCGTGGCTGACTATGCAGCTTCTTGCAGAGCCAGAACAATTTCCATCGGAGGGCTCAACCCCGACTATCCGGGAGACCAGTGGCACTCGGCCCTTTCTCGCATGCTGGTGGCTTGCCGTGCCAACGGTCTGCGGGCCATCGACGGTCCATTCGGAGACTTCGGCGATCCGGACGGGTTCCTTGCGGGCGCCCGCCGGGCCGCAGCCCTCGGCTACGACGGCAAGTGGGCCATACATCCCTCGCAGATCGAGCTGGCCAACGACGTGTTCACACCTCCGGAGGCCGAGGTCGACCAGGCGCGCCGCGTGCTGCGGGCGCTGGAGGAAGCCGCCGCGGCCGGCCGGGGCGCGGCCCAGCTCGACGGGCGCATGATCGACGCCGCGTCAGCCCGGATGGCGCGCAACGTGGTCGAGACGGCCGAGGCCATCGAGGGCAGGAGTTCGTGACCGTCTAGTCGCGGGCGGTTCGGTGAATGGAGAGCGCAAGGAGGGGCGTTCATGGAGATCCACGAGTACCAAGCAAAGGCCATCCTGGCCGACTACGGCGTGTCCATACCGGAAGGAGGGCTTGCCTACAGCCCCGAGCAGGCGACTTACCGAGCCTCGGAGATCGGCGGCGAACGGTGGGTAGTGAAGGCCCAGATCCATTCCGGCGCGCGAGGTCAGGCCGGGGGCATCAAGCTCTGCAATGACGAGCGCGAGGTGTGGGAGGCCGCCGACGAGCTGCTGGGCAAGCGGCTGGTCACCCACCAGACCGGCGAGCGGGGCAAGGGTGTGTACCGGCTGTACGTGGAGGCGGCCGTCTCCGCCGAGCGCGAGATCTATCTGGGGTTCGTCCTCGATCGATCCGCCGAGCGGGTGATGGTGGTGGCCTCAGCCTCGGGTGGTATGGCGATCGAGGAGATCGCGGCCCGCGACCCGGATGCCATCGTACGCGTCAACGTGGAGCCGGCCGTCGGGCTCCAGGCGTTCGAAGCCCGCGAGATCGCCTTCGCGGTAGGGCTCGACGCGAGCCTCGTGCCCCAGGCTGTCCAGATGATGACCGGCTGCTACCGGATCTTCGGCGAGCTCGACGCCACCATGCTGGAGATCAACCCGCTGGCGGTCACCGGCGACGGCCGCCTTCTGGCGCTCGACGCCAAGATGACCTTCGACGACAACGCCCTGTTCCGCCACCAGGACGTGTCGGAACTGCGGGACAAGTCCCAGGAGGACCCCCGTGAGCGGACGGCCGTCGACCGGGGACTCAGCTACGTGGGGCTCGAAGGGAACATCGGCTGCATCATCAACGGTGCCGGTCTGGCCATGGCCACCATGGACATGATCAAGCACGCCGGAGGCGAGCCGGCCAACTTCCTCGACATCGGCGGGGGCGCATCCCCCGAGCGCGTGCTGAAGGCTTTCCGGCTGGTGCTCTCCGACGAGAACGTGGAAGCCGTGCTGGTGAACATCTTCGCCGGCATCAACCGGTGCGACTGGGTGGCCGAGGGTGTTGTCCAGGCACTTCAGCAGCTTGATCCCTCGGTGCCGGTGGTGGTGCGACTGTCGGGCACCAACGTCGAGGAGGGACGGCGCATCCTGGCTGATGCCCAGGTTCCAGTGATCACCGCCGACTCGCTGGCCGAGGCGGGTACGAAGGCGGCTGCAGCTACCGAACGGAGCGCAGCCTGATGAGCATCATCCTCGATGAGACGACTCCGGTGCTGGTCCAGGGCATCACCGGCCGCATTGCCAGCTTTCACACGGCTGAAATGCTCGAATACGGCACCAATGTGGTGGGAGGCGTCACGCCCGGCCGCGGTGGCGACACCCACTGCGGCGTGAGGGTCTTCGACACCATGAAGCAGGCCGTGGCGGCCACCGAGGCCACCGCCAGCGTGGTGTTCGTGCCGCCACCGTTCGCGGCCGACGCCATCATGGAGGCGGCCGACGCTGGGATCGAGTACTGCGTGTGCATCACGGAGGGCATCCCGGTACAGGACATGATCCAGGTGAAGCGCTACCAGCGGCGCTACCAGCACGCCAGCCGGATGTGCTTGATCGGACCGAACTGCGCCGGGGTGATCAGCCCGCGCCGGGCCATGATGGGCATCATGCCTCCCCACATCTACGAGCGGGGCCCGGTCGGCATCGTCAGCCGGTCGGGGACGCTCGGATACGAGGCGGCGTCACAGCTCAAGGCGGTCGGAATCGGGGTGAGCACCAGCGTCGGGATCGGGGGCGACCCCATCAACGGCAGCTCGTTCCTCGATCACCTCAAGCGCTTCGAAGCCGATGGCGAGACCGAGGCGATCGTGATGATCGGTGAGATCGGGGGGCTGCAGGAGGCCCAGGCCGCCCAGTACGCCCGCGACCACATGCACAAGCCGGTAGTGGGCTACATCGCCGGCCTGACCGCGCCCAAGGGGCGCACCATGGGACATGCAGGCGCCATCGTCTCCACTGTCGGGGAGTCGGCCGCCGAGAAAGTGAAGCTCATGCGGGAGTGCGGCGTGAAGATCGTCAAGCTGCCGTCCGACTTCGGAACCACCGTCCCGAAGGTCCTGCGCCGCTAGCTCTACGCTGGGCCCTAGGAGCGAACGCGGGTCTTGTCGGGGTCGTAGAACGGGTACCGCACGACCTCGGCCGCGATCCGCTTCTCGTGACCGTCGAGCTTGCCGATCTCCACGGCCGTGCCGATCTCGGCGTGCTCCACCGCCATGCGGCACAGGGCGATGTTCTTGCGCAGTGTGGGTGAGATGGTGCCGCTGGTGACGACGCCCACCTGGTTGCGGCCGGCGTACACACCGTCGCCGTGGGAGGCGGGCTCGCCTCCGTCCACCTCCAGGCCTACTAGCCGCCGCTGCGGGTTGTCACGGCGCTTGAGGAGGGCGTCCCGGCCGATGAAGTCGTCCTCCTTGGTCTTGAGCGGCACGGTGAAGCCGATGCCGGCCTCGTAGGGGTCGGTCTGATCGCAGAACTCGTACCCGGCGAAGATGAGGCCGGCCTCGATGCGCAGGATGTCGAGAGCGGCCAGGCCCATGGGCACCAGGCCGTGCTCCGCGCCGGCCTCGAAAATGGCGTCCCACACCGCAGGGGCGTCCGAGGGGTGGCAGAACACCTCGTAGCCGAGCTCGCCGGTGTAGCCGGTGCGAGACACCACCAGCGGGATCCCGTCGTAGTCGCCGATACGGGCGATGGCGAACCGGAACCATCCCAGCTCCGTGATCGTCGGCTGGTCGGGACGGGTCCAGATCACCTGTTCGAGGATCTGACGGCTGTTGGGCCCCTGGACCTGGAGGTTGTGGAGCTGTTCGGTGGAGCTGCGCACCCATGCCTGCAGCCCCAGGCGCTGGGCCTGCTCCCGCAGCCAGACCCCGCTGTACCCGAGTTGGCCGCCGATCCAGCGGAAGTTCTCGCGCCCGAGCCGGAACACGGTGCCGTCGTCGATCATGCCGCCGGTGTGGTGGCACATGGCCGTGTACGACACCTGGCCGTCGGCGAGCTTGCGGACGTTGCGGGTGACGCAGGTCTGCATCAGCAGCTCGGCGTCGGGGCCGGTGACCTCGTACTTACGGAGCGGGGAGAGGTCGATGGCCGCCGCCGCCTGCCGGCAGGCCCAGTACTCCTCGATAGGACCGTGGGCCGTGTAGGAATCGGCCAGCCAGTAGCCGCAGTACTCGCCGAAGCTGCGGGTCAGAGCGGAGGTGCGGGGATGGAACCCCGTCTCCTTGGTCAGCTGTGCCTCGGAGTCTGCGGTCATGCGGATCGCCGTCGCTTTCTTGAACCGGTTGGCAGAGGGGTAGACCCGCACCGCGATGTCGGTGGGGTTCCAGGCGTTGGCCGCGTCGATGTCGTCGGGGCATGAGGTGGACACGCACACCAGGTCCTCCAGAGCTCGCAGCAGGACGTAGTCGCCCGGACGGGACCACGGCTCGTCGAGGTAGATCTGGTTGTGGTCGTCGAGGTTGGTGTTGTAGAAGAAGTTGATGGCCTCCCAGCCCCGGCGGCGGGCCACTCCGTAGGGGTTGAGGACGTCGTTGATGTTGTCGGTGCAGTTGATGTGGCCGGGGTAGCCCAGCTCCTCGTAGTAGCGGGCGTTGCAGGCGGTGTTGAAGGTGTCGTGGCGGCCCACGGTGTCCTGGACCACCTCGACCAGGGGCTGCATCTTGGCGTTGTAGAACTTGGAGTAGAGGCCGGGCGCCGGACAGGTCGCCCCCATGAGGGAGCGGGTGATCGTGGCGTCGAGGCTCACGTCCAGCCCGGTGTCGAGATCGGCTGTCGCGAAGCACTGGAAGTCAGAGCATTGCCGACCTTCCACATCGACCACCTGGAACCAGTCGCCCTTAGCGACCTCGTACGCCCTGGCGGTGCTGTGCTTCACGATGAAGTCCTGGCTGGGATCGGCCAGCGGCGCGGGAAGCAGGGGTTCGCTGGAGGAGCGGGTTGCATCGCGGCGGTGCACGTAGACGATCAGGTCGGTGGGGGGAGAGCCGCCATGGGCTGACATCGACTCGCCCGGCGCGACGATCACGCAGGTGACGTCGTCATGGGCCACCACCCTGGTCCGGGCGCCAACGGTGGTGTCGTCGCCGAGGACCCTCAATGGGGTCGCGGCCCCCAGCGCGGCCAGGTCCACGCCGACGCGTTCCAACCCGACCCGCACCCGGCGGGCGTCCTGAATCTCCGCGGAGAGGATGCCCACTGCGGCCGGGTCTTCGGTGGAGCCGGCCCGGCTGCCGTTGCCGCTCCCTGAGGCATCAGTGGGGCCGAGCAGGCTGGGATCGGATCGACCGTTGGCGTCGAATGCCACCAGCTCGCATGGCTGGCGGCCCTCGGGATCGACGATCTCCAGCTCGTCACCGGCGTCGAGGGCCAGGACGGTGGCGCCGCCGCCGGTCACCCGGTAGCGCTCGACTCCCGGTCCGAGCATCAACAGCCCCGGCACCAGGACCCTGGGCTGGTCCGGTGCGGTCGTGGTCATGATCGCCTCCCTCGAGGTGATGATCTTCGTGGCCAGTCTCGTCGGTGCGCGCCTGGGCACGCAACCGGCATCAGCGCCTCCGTCTGCCCAACGGCCCAGACAGTCCGTGCCCCGGTGGTTTGTCGTCGGCACCGGATGCGGAGACACCAGCGAACATCTCCCAGATCAGTAGGACGGTGGCCACGACACAGACCGCGGCCGCTATCCAGAGCCCCACGGCCGGGTCGGTCCCGCCGTCAAGAATCCTCCGGATAGCGACAGCACCGGCGAAGCCGACGCCGATCCAAGCCGGTCGCCAGCCCACTTGGACGAGCCCGGCGGTGACCAGGCTCACGACTAGGACCAGTTGGCCGTCATTGACGGCGACCCCCTGCACCGATTCCGTGCCGCTCGCTGATGCAGTCGTGTGCCACGGCAAGAACATCGCCGCGGCTGCAACGATCGCGCAAGCCTGCGCGATCCGCTTACGAGGGATCCTCACGGCGTCAGGCTAGGGGCCCAGATGCAGGGGCTGGCGCCGCACCGCTCAGTGCGGCACGGCGCCAGCCTCCTTGAATGGGGTGAGTCAGGTGTCAGAAAGCCTGGATGGCGATAATCGTGAAGACGATGCAGGCGATCGTGAAGACGATGAACGCCATCTCGATGCCCTTGTCGTGGCCGTGCTTTCCCTGGAACTCGATTTGCTTACGACGAGCCATGTCAGTCCTCCGAGCCGTACTTGTCGGCGAGCCGGTCGGCCGCGTGGTTCAGTAGCTTGTCCTCGCGGGTCGTCACCAGAATCGCGGAGATCACGGAGACCGCGATCCCGATAATGGCGAGGACGACCGAGGGGCCGGCACCGAAGACGGGGCCTTCAGCCCACGTGAAATACGGGCCGGCCAGCTCTACGCCTTGTTCCCAACTGTCGAAGGGGAAGCTGTTCATTCAGTCCTCCTTAGTTCTGAACGTTGTTAGTTGTCGGTTCGATGATCCTGGGCCTCCAGCTGCGCTCGCCTGCGCTTGCCCCAGTACCCGGCGGCTGCGACCACCAAGTACATGACGGCAAGTCCTCCGACGAGCTGCAGCCATGAGGCGGACACCTACTAGCGGTTGGCGGCGAGTTCCGCCCGCAGCGTGGCTGCGGCCGACTCCCGTGAGCCGTCGGCGTGGGTGATGGGCTCGTCGGCCCGGCCGAACTCCGGATAGAAGTCCGTCTCGAACTCGGCCATGTCGAGGCCCTCGACCTCCACCTCGGGCGGAACCCTCAGCAGGTTCAGCTTCTTGAGGATCCACGATGCGACGTAGCCGGTCACGAAGGACAGCGCGAAGATCGCGGTCACACCCACGAGCTGGCCCAGGAAGCTGGTCTCCACACCGGCGGGGCCCGTCGGGTACCCGGAGGCGAAGATGCCAACGGCCAGCGCGCCCCACATTCCCATGAAGCCGTGGACCGACACTGCGCCGACGGCGTCGTCAACGCGGGCCTTGCTCTCCAGCCAGCCGCCGATGTAGTAGCAGGCTCCGGCCGAGAAGAAGGCCAGAATCAGCACCAGGTTGGGGCTGTAGATGTCGGCGCCCGCCGATACCGCCACCACGCCGGCCAGGCCTCCGGAGATGGTCCAGAACGGATCACCCTTGGAGAAGATGTAGCCGCCGGCGAAACCGCCCGCGAAGCCCATCGTGATGGTGTAGGTGATGGCCGACAGCGTGGCCGGGTTGAAGTAGATGTTGGCCCAACCCGGAGTGGTGTCGGCTGTGATGGCGAGGCACGCCGCGTAGAAGGCGTAGAACGCGGTGAAGATGATCATCAGCCCCATCAGCGTGAGGTGCAGGTTGTGGGGCTGGAAAGCTCTCGTGCCGCCGTTGCTGTCGTACCTCCCGATCCTCGGACCGAGGTTGTACAGCACGCCCAGGGCGAAGATGCCGGCCACACCGTGGACCACCATCGAAGCCGCGAAGTCGTGGTAGCCGAAGTGCACGCCCAGCCAGCTTCCGTAGCTCCATCCCCAAGCCGCAGCGACGACCCAGACCAAGCCGCCCATCAGGGCGGTCAGCCACAGGTAGGCCGAGATGCGGATGCGCTCGATCACCGCGCCGGACATGATCGATCCCGTCGTCCAGGAGAACAGCACGAAGGCCGCCCAGAAGACGCCCGTGATGTTGTCGCCGAGGTGTGGTCCCGCGGAGCCGTCCCACGCCAGGCCGTAGCCGTCGCCGCAGAAGTAAAGCCCCGTCAGACCTGCGGGGCTTGCTCCATCGGCTGAAACTGTGAACTTCAAACCTTCCTGCATGCAGAAGTACACGTACCAGCCGAGGTAGTAGAACGTCGGCGTCACCACGGCAATCGTCATGATGTTCTTCATCGCCGTCGACATGATGTTCTTGCGGCGGCTGACGCCGGCCTCGTAGGTCATGAACCCCACGTGCAGCAGCCACATGATTGCGACGGTGAAGAAGTAGTAAGCCTCGGTGAACACTATGGCAGTGCTCATTGACTCACCCCCAATTCTTCTTGTCCGCTCCGACCGGTCGGCCGGACCTGCCGACAATAGCACAGACCGCGCCGACGTTCCCATCGGACGTTTTCCCAGGGGTCGCGAACCTTTCCCAGGGTTCGCGAATCTTTCCCAGGATTAGCGTCGCGGCGCTACTCTTCGTCCGGCTTGTGGACTATGACTTGCTCGAGGTCCCCGGTGTTGGCGTTGACCCAGATGTCGGCCTTGTGCAGGAAGTCCTCCGGGCCGCCCTCCGGGTCGTCCACGGTGAAGACCACCACCCACATCAACCTGGCCGGGAAGCCCTGGCGCAGCAGCTTGGCCTCTGTCTTGTCGGGTGCGAAGGCGTCGGGCTCGGCTGCCAGCGCAGCGCTGGCAGTGGCGATGGCCTGCTCCTCCTCCACGTTCCTGCCCCCGCAGCTCTGCGGGGCGAACACCGAGACGAGCACCAGTGCCAGTCCGACCGCGATCAGCAACTTGGTGCGTCCCTGCATTCCTGTGATGCGGCCCAGCAGACCTGCGGGCCTCTCCTCGGGTGTCGGGTCGGTCATCGTTGCGGTCCTGGCGTCGGTGAGGCTGGGTCAGGCCTTGTCGGGCGGTCGCACGAAGAAGCGCAGAACTATGTACCCCAGCACGTGCGTGATGGCCACGACGCTAACCCACCACAGCAGAATGTGGACCCGGTAGCCGCGTTCGCGGCACTCCCAGACCGTGAGCCCGACCGCGGCGACCAGCAGGATCCACAGCACGATGCTCTGGCGAATGACCTCGCCCTCACCGAACCAACTGAGGATGAGCATCAGGCCCACAGACTCATCCTCCCGCGCCGGTCCCCGGTTCGCCGGCCGGGTACACCTTGATGGAGATGAAACGTATCGGCAACTTGACGAGCTCGACCGGACCGTGGGCCACCTCGCCGTGGATCTGCATGGTGTCGCCCGCGTCGAGGCGGTAGGCCTTCCCGCCGTAGCCGTAGTCGATCGATCCCTCCAGCACATGGATGAATTCCACCCCGGGATGCTGGTAGAGGGGGAACACGCCGCCCGGCTCCGTGATGGTGGTGATCATCGGCTCGATCACCCGGTTGGGGCCGCGCAGGCTGCCTAGATCCTGGTAGAGACGCCCCGGCCCACCTCCCTGGTGATGGATCTCGTGACCCTCGCCCGCCTTCACGATCACCAGGTCGTGCTCCTCGTCCAGGCCTCGGAACAGGGCGGTGACCGGTACGCGGGCGGTGGCCGCCAGCCGCACGAGGGTCGACAGGCTCGGTGCGCTCTGGCCGTGCTCGATCTTGGAGAGCATTCCCAGGGAGATCTCGGCGCCGGCCGCGAACTCCGACATCGTCATGTTCAGCGACCGGCGGAACTCCCGGACGCGGCTCCCCACCACGCGACACAACTCCTCGGTGGAGACCGAAGGGCCCAGCGCGTCGGCGAGTCCCAGGTCCACGCGGTCGCCGTCGGAACCGGATTGAGTGGCATCCGCAAGTGCCATACCGGAGATGATGCCAGACATAGGCGGCTTCGGAGGGTACTGGGGCCGGCCGACCCGGTGGACACACCGCCGTTAGCATTGGTGCCGTGGGGGCGCTCAGCATCAGTCCCGCCGCATCCACCATCGGCGCCGAGGTATCGGGCGTGGACCTGTCGGAGGACATCGGCGACGGACTCGCTGCCGAGATCAGGGCAGCGCTGGACGAGCGCGGGGTCCTTGTGTTCGCGGGCCAGGACGCCGTCGACGACGAGTCCCAGAAGCGGATCGCCTCCATCTGGGCTGCTCCGCAGCCACATCCGATAGTGGAGTTCCTCGGCAGCGACGAGGTGATCGGCGTGGTCTACAACGACGCCGATCACCCTCCGGCCGCGGGCGGTGACAGCTCGTTCCACACCGATTACTCGTTCAATCCCGAGATCCCTGATGTGGCGGTGCTGCGACCGTTGGTGATCCCGCCCGTGGGCGGGGCAACGCTGTGGTCGGACGCGCGTGCCGCTCTGGAACTCCTTGACGACGACGTGGTGAACGGGTTGCGGGGCCGGGTCGCCCATCACGACATGGGGCCGGGCTTCCGGCGTGAGATGGAGGCCCGGTTCGGTACCGAGATGGCCGACAAGCTCGATGCACGCTTCGGAGCCGGCTACCGCCATCCCATTGTTGCTGTGCATCCACGAACCGGTGATGAGCTGCTGTTCGTGAATGCGGGCTTCACCCGTCATGTGATCGGACTGCCCCCAGACCGCAGCGACGCCCTGCTCTCCCGGTTGTTCGAAGCCTTCACTGATCCGGCCATCACCTTCAGCCGCAGCTGGAGGCCGGGCGATGTCGCCGTGTGGGATGAGCACCGCACCGTCCACCGCGGCCCAAACGACTTTGCTCCTCACGCACGCCGGTTGCACCGCTGCACGGCAGGCAGCCGTCGCCCCCTGGCCTCCAGCGCCGAGCCCGGTTGACGGGGCGGGCCGGCCGGTGCCCGGTCTACCATCGGCGGATCCTGATCCTCCTGCGGCACGGCCGCACTCCCAACAACGCCCAGGCCCGGCTTCAGGGCCAGATCGACTCGCCTCTCGACGAGGTCGGCTTCGAGCAGTCCGCAGTGGTCGGCAAGGCTCTTCGAGACCGCTGGCCCGTGGATCGCGTGGTGACGTCATCGCGCCGCCGCACCCGGCAGACATCCCGGGCCGCCGGCCTCAGTGATGCACCCACCACGATCGACGACCGGTGGATGGAGATCGATTTCGGGGCCTACGACGACCGCCGCATCTCCGACGTCATGGCCGAGCTCGGTGCGGCCTGGGCCTCCGATATCTCCTACATGCCACCCGGAGGTGAGTCGATGGCCTGCCTGCACGAGCGGGTGGGCGAGGCGGTCGCCGAGATCGCGGAGGAGGCCGCGACCAGCAACGTCGTGGTAGTAACCCATGCCACCCCCATCAAGTCGGCGGTGGCGTGGTTGCTGGATGGTGAGGCCGAAATGATCATGCGCCTGCGGGTGAGCCTGGCCTCGGTCACCGCCTTCGGCCCGGTCGGGCACGGGATGGTCCTCACCGAGTTCAATTGGTGCCCGGCCCGCCATATTGGCTAACTGCTTCACTCCAGACGTATCGTCGAAGCGATGATCTCGGGAATGAACCACGCCGTCCTGTACGTCCGCGACGCCCGCCGCCACCAGGAGTTCTACGCCGACGTGCTCGGCTTCAACACCGTGATCGACGGGCCCGGCGCCTACGTGTTCATGCGGGCGCCCGAATCGGTGAATCACCACGACATCGTCTTCTTCTCGATCGGCGAGGACGCGGCCCCCTCCCAGGCCGGCCGCAGCACCGTCGGCCTCTACCACATCGCGTGGGAGGTCGGCACCCTCGATGAGCTGGCCGAGATGCGCGAGCGGCTGATCGAGGCCGGGGCCCTGGTGGGACAGAGCGACCACGGCCCCAACAAGAGCCTCTACGCCAAGGACCCCGACGGCTTGGAATTCGAAGTGATGTGGCTGGTGCCCCCGCAGTATTGGGGAGACGAGGAACATGAGGCCATCATTCGCCCACTCGACCTCGACGCCGACCGCGAGCGGTTCGCCGCTCTCGGCTGACCCCCTCCCGGAGAATCTCAAGGAGCGCTCACCATGAGCATCGCCGAGAGCCTCGGCAACCCCTACTGCTATTTCCTCGACGACGCCGCCTTCGTCGAGACCGCCCGCCCCGGTTTCAGGCACCGGGTGATAACCGGCGAACACCTGCAACTCTGCTTCTGGCGCATCTCCGGAGGTGCTCGGGGCTCCGTGCTGCACAACCACACCGAGAACGAGCAACTCGGCGTCATCATGCGAGGCAAGCTCGACTTCCGCATCGGCCCCGACGGAGCCAACGACGAGCGCATCGTGCTCAGCGAGGGCGACTCCTACCTGGCCCCCCGCTCGGTATGGCACGGAGACTCGGTGTTCATCGGCGATGACGAGTTCGGTGAGTGCTGGATCCTCGATGTGTTCGCACCACCCCGCTCCGACCTCGTCGATACGGGCTGACCGCCGCTGGCATGGCTGACTGGCGGCTCGCCGTCGACATCGGTGGGACCTTCACCGATGTGGTGCTGCTCGACACCCAGTCGGGCCGGGTGGTGGTGGACAAGACCCTCACCACTCCGGCCGCGCCCTTGGAGGGCGTGCGGGCCGGCGTCACCCAGCTCCTGTCCAAGGCACAGGTAACGCCGGCGGATATCACCGCGCCCATCGTGCACGCGACCACCCTCATCACCAATGCCCTGATCGAGGGTCGCACCGGCCGGGCCGGGCTGGTGACGACGGTGGGCTTCGGCGACACGCTGCTGATCCGCGACGAGCACCGTTACGACATGTACGACCTTCAGATCGAGTTTCCCGATCCCCCCATCGGTCGGGATCTCACCTTCGAGATCGATGAGCGCACGTCGGCCACCGGCGCAGTGCTGGCTGAGCCGTCGGCCGCCGACCTGGATCGGCTGTGCTCGCAGTTGTCCGGCGCGGCTGTGGAGTCCGTGGCCGTGTGCCTGCTCAACTCCTACGTCAATCCGGCCAACGAGCAGGCTGTAGCCGAGTATCTCCGCGACAGGCTCGGGGTGCCGGTATGCATCTCGGCCGAGATCTCGCCCCAGATCCGCGAGTACCCCCGCATGATCACTGCGGCGTGCAACGCAGCCACCATGCCGGTGATCGGCCCCTACCTCGACGAGTTGCAGAGGTGGCTCTCGGCGGAGGGTTTCGGCGGTGCGGTGCTGATGATGCTGTCCAACGGGGGTGTGGTATCGGCCGACGACGCGGCCCGGGGTCCGATCCGCCTGGTCGAGTCGGGGCCGGCTGCCGGCGCTCTGGCCGGCACGTGGTACGCGCACCGGCTCGGATCCGACCGGCTGCTGTGCTTCGACATGGGCGGCACCACGGCCAAGGCCTGCCTGATCGAGGATGGTGAGCCCGCACTCACCAACACCTTCGAGGTGGCCAGGATCTACCGGTTCAAGAAGGGGTCGGGCTTCCCGGTCTCGGTGCCGTCGGTCGATTTGGTCGAGATCGGTGCGGGCGGGGGATCGCTGGCCCGTCTCGACCGCTTCGGTCTGCTCAAGGTGGGGCCGGAGTCCGCCGGGGCCGATCCGGGCCCCGCCTCCTACGGCCGGGGCGGCACTACGGCCGCGGTGACCGACGCCGACGTGGTGCTCGGACTGCTCGATCCCGGCGCCTTCCTAGGAGGCGACATGCCCCTCGACGCGGCCGCGGCCTCTGCCGCGACCGCTCGTCAGGCCCAGGGTCTGGGGCTGTCACCGGTGGACACGGCTGCGGGAATCCACGAGGTCGTCAACCAGAACATGGCCGCAGCCGCCCGCATGCACGGCGTGGAGCAGGGGGTGGACCTTCGCGGGGTCACCATCCTCGCCTTCGGCGGCGCTGGACCGGTGCACGCTTGCGGCGTGGCCGATCTCCTGGAGAGCGACAGGGTGATCTTCCCCGTCAACGCCAGCGTGCTCTCAGCGTTCGGGACGCTGGTGTCGCCGGTGCGCATCGATCTGGCCCGTTCCATGCCGCGCCTGCTCGAGAGCGTGGACATCGCCGAGCGGGACGGGCTGCTCGACGAATTGCGAGGCGAGGGTCGCAGGGTGCTCTCCGCCGCCGGTGTGCCCGCCGCCGACGTGCGCTTCCGCTACGGGCTCGATGCCCGGTACTCGGGCCAGGGCAACGAGATCACGGTCTGGGTGGGCACGGGCGAGGCCTGGCCCGCAAGCGAGGCCGGTGTGCGGTCCGCCTTCGAGTCGGAATACCGGCGGATCTACGGCATGACCATTCCCGATGTGGCCATCGAGGCTGTGACCTGGCGGTTGTCGGCCTACGCCGAGAAGGTTCAGGTGCGCCCGGACACCGGGGCCACCGGTGAGGCCGGCGCGGCAGAGCCGGTGTCGCGGCGTCCGGTGGTGTTCGCGCGGGGCTCTGCCGCGGTTGAAGTGCCGGTGTACCGGCGGCAGGATCTGGGCGTGGGAGCGACGTTCGGGGGCCCGGCCATCGTGGAGGAGCGCGAGACCACCACCGTGATCCGTCCCGGCTGGGAGGCGGAGGTGGCATCCGACGGGAGCCTGGTGGCCACCCGGAGGCCGAGCGGGTAGGAGGCAGTCCATCATGAGCAGAGATCGCGCCTTCGACCCGGTCGAGCTGGAGATCCTGTGGCAGTCGTTGATCTCCACCGTAAACGAGCAGGCCCGAGCCCTTCAGCGGGCCGCGTTCAGCCCCATCGTGCGCGAGGCCGGGGACCTGGCGAACGCGGTCTTCGACCGGCGGGGCCGCATGGTGGCCCAGGCGGTGACGGGAACACCGGGCCACATCAACAGCCTGGCCCTCGGCGCGGCTGCCATGCTCGAGGAGTATCCGGTCGGGTCGCTTGTCCCGGGCGACGTGCTCATTACCAACGATCCCTACAAGACCGCCGGCCAGCTCCTCGACGTGACCGTGTTGGTGCCGGCCTGGCGGGTACCGGCGGGCGGGGGCGAGCCCCGGCTGATCGCGCTGTTCGGTTCCACTATCCACCACACCGATGTGGGCGGCTATGGCATCGGCGCCGGCGGTCGGGACTGCTTCGAGGAAGGGCTCTGGATCCCGATCTGCAGGCTGATGCAGGGCGACGGCTCCGGCGGCTCGGAGCGCAACGCCGATGTCTGGAAGTTCATCCTGTCGAATGTCCGCCAGCCGGATCACATGGCTGGCGACCTCCATGCCCAGATGGCCTCGGGCGAGGTGGGAGCGCAGCGGCTGGCCACGTTGTGCGATGCCCACGGCCTCGATGACATAGAGGACCTCGCCGACGAGATCATCGAGCGCTCCGAGGCTGCGACCAGGGCCACCATCCGTGAGCTGGACGCAGGCAGCTATGGCGCGTCAGCGGTTCTCGATCTGGCCGACGGGAGCCGGGTCGACATCGTGTGCGCCATGCATGTCGACCCCGAGGCCGGGGAGATCACGGTGGACTACGAGGGCTCCAGCGAGGCCAGTCCCTGGGGGATCAACGTCGTTCGCAATTACACCCACGCCTACACCACGTTCACGGTCCGGTCGGTCCTCAACCCCGACATACCCAACAACCACGGCAGCCTGGCGCCCATCAAGATGAGAGCCCCGGAGGGATCGGTCGTGCACGCGGTTCCCCCGCAGCCGGGCACGGCCCGTCATGTGGTCGGGATGTTCCTGCCCAATGCGCTGCTCAAGGCCCTGGCCCGGGTGAAGCCCTCTGGTGCCATGGCCGAGGGCGCCGGTGCGGTATGGACCATGCAGGTCAACGGCCACCACGACGCCGGGTCGCCGTTCATCACCGCCATGTTCACCTACGCGGGCGGTGTGGGAGCCCGGGCCGCTAAGCCCGGCCTCGATGCCTGCTCGTACCCAACCGGCGTGTCGGCGGTGCCCATCGAGGTGGTGGAGGCGTCGGCCCCGGTCCGGTTCCTGCGCAAGGCTCTACGCCCGGGCTCGGGCGGCGTCGGAGCCCAGCCCGGCGGGCTGGGCCAGGTGATCGAATTCGAGGTGGACACGACCCGGCCCTGGCAGCTCAACGCGGTGACCAGCCGCCTGACCGAGCCGCCCCAGGGCATCTTCGGGGGAGAGCCGGGCGCATCGGGGTCGTTCCAGGTGAACGGAGAACCGGTGACCACCCAGACCCGCATAACGCTCCAGCCCGGCGACACCGTGCGCTTGGAACTGCCCGGCGGCGGCGGATACGGCGCGCCGGAATCGGATCCGCCAGATCAGGATCAGCCGGTCGCGTCGTGAGCACCTGGGCTGAGCCCGTGTCCTTCGCCTCAGCGTGGGATCGGGCTGTGTCCGGCCGCGCCGACGAGACATTCCTGATCTTCGAGACGCCGTCGGGCGACGTGTCCCGCTGGAGCTACGGAGATTTCGATGAGGCGGTGGACCGGGTGGCCGGGACGCTGGCTGCCTTGGGCGCGGAGCCGGGCGCGGCGGTCCATCTCGCTCTGACCAACTCGCCGACCTTCGTGGCCGTATGGCTGGCTGCGTCCCGCCTGGGTGCCTGGATCGTGCCGTCGGACCCCATGGGTCGAGCGCCGGAGCTGGCCGGACACATCGACCGCACCCGCCCCGCCGTCGGGCTGTGCGCCGGGGCCAGGGCCGGCACTTACCGGGCTGCGGTGGCAGATGCAGGCCGGAGTGATCTGAGTGTCATCGAGATCGACGAGGCCGACACCACGCTGGCACTGTTCGATGCGCCACCTCTGGCCGCCGCCGAACGCCCCGAGCCCGGATTGAGTGACAGGGCCGCGGTGATGTTCACCTCAGGCACCACCGGACGGCCCAAGGGTGTGGAGGTGACCCAGGCCAACTACGCGTTTGCCGGCAAGGTCATGGCCACCGCGGCCGGGCTTGCCCCTGACGACCGGCAGCTGGTGGTGCTGCCGCTGTTCCACGCCAACGCGCAGTACTACTCGTTCGCATCGGCAATCTGGACCGGGGCGAGCGTGGCCCTGATGCCGGCCTTCTCGGCATCAGGGTTCCTGCCGGCGGCGGCCCGCCACTCGGCGACCTGTGCCAGCCTGTTCGCCGCGCCCATCCGCATGATCCTGGCCCGGGGCGGCCCCGTCGGCGACCTGCGCCTGCGTCACTGCTGGTATGCGCAGAACATCGCCGCCGACCAGTACTCCACCGTGGCCCGATGGTTCGGTTGCCGGCCCCGCCAGCTGTACGGCATGACCGAGACCATCCCCGCGGTCCTCACCGACGAGTCGGCTGACCCGCACCACACCTCGATGGGCCGAGTATCTGTGGGCTGCGCGGTCGATGTTCAGGACGCGGCCGGGTACTCGGTGGAGCCGGGTGTTGTCGGCGAGGTGGTCGTGGGGGGCGAGCCGGGTGTCACCCTGTTCGCGGGGTATCTCGACGCTCCGGACATCACCGCGGCCAGCTTCCGGGACGGCTGGTTCCTGACCGGTGATCGGGCGACGCGCGACGACACCGGACGCCACTACTTCGACGGTCGCCGCTCGGACGTGCTCAAGGTGTCGGGTGAGAACGTCTCGATAGTGGAGGTCGAGTCCACCCTGGCCGAGCATCCCGCGGTGCTGGAGGCCGCAGTGGTGGGCCGCCCCGACGAGATCCGCGACGAGGTGCCGGTGGCGTTCGTGGTCGCCGCCGACCCATCGGCGGCACCGTCCGTCTCCGAACTCGACGCCTGGTGCACCGAGCGCCTGGCCAAGGCCAAGCGTCCCGTTGCCATCACCCTCATTGACGAGCTGCCCCGAACCAGCGTCGGCAAGATCCGCAAGTTCCTGCTTACCGAACGCGCCGCAGCCGCGTCCCCTTAGACGGCCGCGAGTCGTTCGGCGTCGGTGATGTAGTTGCCGGTCTCGTGGATGAGGCGTCCAGTTCGTTCGACCGGCTCGCAGAACCCGAGGTAGAAGCAGTCGCCGTGCAATGCGTCCTTGACGATGTGGTAGCGATCGGCGAGGCGGCCGATGTCTGCGTCGTCGACAGCGACGGGCTTAGATAAACTATGACAACAGAATGATATGAAAACGCTTGTTATGGATTGGCGTTGTCGGCGATCCGTGTCAGGGCCCGGTACAGCAGGCCGCAGGCGGCTTCGATCTTCCATCCGTTGCGGAGCAGCGGGTGGGCGTCGATGGCCCAGGCCCATGACGCCTCCTTGAGGGCCGTGCCGTCGCTCAGGTTGGTGCCTTGGAGGCGCTTCTCGCTGCGCTCGGCCCGGTAGGGCTTGGGAGCCACCGCGCCCAAGCTGACGCGGGCATCGGCGATGGTGACGCCGTCGGCGTCGAGACCGAGCGACACCGCCGCGGAGCACACCGCAAAATCGCCGGTGTAGAGCCTCAACTTCTCGAACGCGGCAGGACGGGTTCGGGCCTCGACGGGCACCTCCAGCATCGTGAGCAGCTCGCCAGGGGACAGGTCTGGCTCGCCAGGCCCCGCATAGAGCTCGTCGATCGCTCTGTGTCGCGTCGGCTTTGGTCCGGACACTTCGCTGAAGACGACGGCATCGAGGGCCAGCAGTCCGGTAGCGAGATCCGAGGGCGTGACGGCCTGGCAGCGGTGGCCGCCGATCACGGCGTGGTGGAACCGGTGGTCGCCCATCACCGCGTAGCAGGGACAGGTCCAGCCGCCCCGCTTGTAGCAGTTGAAGCCGTTCCGGTAGAACGCGCAGCGCTTGTCCTGTAGGAGGTTGCCGCCCACCGTGGCCACCTCCCGGATCTGGTGGGTGGCCAGTTCTGTTAGCAGATCCGACAGCATCGAGTCGCCCGGCCGGGCATCGGGTTCCGACACCCGCCGGCGAAGGTCCTCGAGAGTGACCGCGGCACCGATCCGCAGGCCGCCTTCCCGCGTCTCCTCGAGGCCGCGCAACTTGAGGACCGACGTGGTGTCGATCAGGCGTACCGGCGACCGCAACCCCTGCTGCCGGGCAACGAGCAGATCGGTACCCCCGGCGATGTAGTCGGCGCCCGGCGATGCTTGCGTGTGGGCCTGGAGGGCGGTGTTCACGGTGCTGGGCCGCTCGACAGCCTCAATGCCGGCCGGAGGTGCGTGTGGACGGCCGCGGCCGCGCCGCCGTGCCCAACCGGTGCCGGCGCGGTGCAGCAACCGGAAGAGTCCGTGCTCGTACAGCTTGCGGATCAGGTCGGTCCACATCAGGTGAACCGTGGCTCCCGCGTTCAGCGGTCGATGGCGCGCGATGCGGGCCGTGGTCGTGTGCGGTTCGAGTTGCTTCAGCAGCTTGTCCGGGGTGACTGGCACCTCCCGGACCCGCACGCCGGTGGCGTGGGCCACCGCGTTGGCCACCGCGGCCGGCGCGGGCACCACGCCGATCTCGCCGATTCCCTTCGCTCCGTAAGGTCCGGCCGGGTCGTGCCCGTCGAGCAGGATGGCCCGGATCGGCGGCAGGTCCGAAGCCCGAGGCGCGGGGTAGTCCAGCAAGCTGGGGTTCACGAGGCGTCCCTGTTCGTAGACCAGCTCCTCTCCGAGCGCGGCGCCCAGTCCCATGGCCATGGCCCCGACTGCCTGACCCTCGGCCGCGGCCGGGTTGAGCGCGGCACCCGAGTCGTGAACCGTCACCGCGTCAAGCACCGTGACCTGGCCGGTGGCGTAGTCCACCTCCACCTCCACCGCCTGCACGCAGAAGGAGTACGCCGGCGAGAAATGTCCAAAGCCGTGCATCTTGTCCATCTTGTCCACGTCGGTGAGGTAGCTCCCCTGCATCCGCAGGCACCCGTCGGCCGCTCCCTCGGTGAGCGCCACTAGGTCCCCAATAGGCACGGCGTCGGCGCCGCAGCGGGCCTCGCCCTCCAGTAGCCGCACCTCGGCGGAGCCCACGCCGAACTTGGCCGCCGCGACCTCTTTGAGGGATCGGGCCGCGTTCCGGGCCGCGTCGGCGGTGGCGTGGCCGCTCCACATAGTGCCCCGCGACGACCACGCTCCCAGATCCTGGGGTGCGTCGTGGCTGTCCATCATGGTCACCGACACGTCGTCGAAGGCGATTCCCAACTCCTCGGCCACGATCTGACGCAACAGAGCGGCCTGGCCCGTTCCGGCGTCGGCGCCGGCGAAGCACACCCGAGCAGTGCCGTCGTCATGGATCTCCACCGCAGCCTCGCTCAGTTCGGAGTGCTCGAAGGCGTTGGCACCCGACACATGCATCGCGGCGGCAATGCCCACTCCCCGCCCGCGGCCGCCCGACTCCCGCTTCGCCTCCCAGCCGATCTCGTCGCGGGCCCGCCGGAGGCACTCGTCCAGGCGGGCTGAACCGAGCCGCCAGCCGGTGATGGTCACGTCACCCGGCTCGGGGGCGTTGAGCAGCCTCAACTCGACCGGGTCCATGCCCAGCTTGTCGGCCAGTTCGTCAATCTGTGACTCCATCGCGAAGGTCATCTGCGGATTGCCGTAGCCCCGGAACGACGCTCCCGGCTGCTTGTTGGTGTAGACCAGCGACGCCGCCGTTTCACACCCCTCCAACCGGTACGGCCCTGCTGCCAACATGGTGGCGTAGATGGCTACCGAGGGCCCGGCGTGGTTGTAGGCGCCGTTGTCCACCGTCACGTAGCCGTCGCGGTGGGTGAGCGTTCCGTCGCGCCGGGCTCCGGTGGCCAGGTCGACCGCGAAAGCGTGGCGCACAGCGGTGACCGCAAACTCCTCGTTGCGGTCGAGCACGAGCCGCACCGGCTGCTTCGTCTTGATCGCCAGCGCGGCGGCGATCACCTCGTGGCAGCCGGCCTTGGCCTTGGCCCCGAAGCCGCCGCCCACGGCGACCGGGTGGGTGCGAACCTGATCCATGTCCAGGTCGAGCAGGTGAGCGACCTCTTTGCGCACGAAATAGGGCGCCTGCGTGGACACCCACAGGTCGAGTTGCTGCCGGGTCGGGTCCCATCTGGCGACCGTTGAGTGCGGCTCCAGGCACACATGGGCCGCAGGTCTGTAGATGTAGGTACCGCTCGCCGAAGCCTCCGCCTGCGACCTGGCCGCGTCGGGGTCCCCGTAGGAGCGCACTGTCTGGAGAGCCAGGTTTCCCTCGACGTCGTCGTGCACGGTGGCTGCGCCGGAACTGCGGGCGGCTCCGGACGTGAACACACCGTCCTTGAGCCTGTAGTCCACATCGATCAGATCGAGGGCCGCGTCGGCGTCGGCCCGGGTGCGGGCCGCGACTGCGGCCACCTCCTCGCCGATGAAGCGCACCCGGCCGCGCGCCAGCGCGGATCGATCGCTGAACGGCTCGCCCAAGTGCAGATAGGTGCGGTCGAGCAGGTCGTCGGCGGTGATGACTGCGGCCACCCCGACGTACGCCTCGGCCCGCGACGTGTCGATGCTGCGGATGTCGGCGTGGGGATGGGGGCTGCGCAGGATGCGGGCCTCGAGCATTCCGGGCAGCACCACGTCGGTGGTGTAGACGGCTCTCCCCGAGGTTCTCTCATCCCACTGGTTGGGCCGAACCCGCCGACCGAGAACGCTCACGCTGGCCGCCCCTCAGGCTCCGTCCGGTGCGACGTGACGGCTGGCGGCCTGCTGCACCGCCGCGACCACGCCGTTGTAGCCGGTGCAGCGGCAGAAGTTCCCTGCCAGGGCTTGCCGGACTTCGTCATCGGAGAAGGTGTCGCACTCACCGGATTCGATGAGCTGATAGGCCCGCACAACCAGTCCGGGTGTGCAATACCCGCATTGCAGCCCGCCCCAGTCGGCAAACGACTCCCGGAGAGCCGAGGCATCGGCGGCCAAGCCCTCGACGGTTCGCACCGGCTCGTCCACCCGGACTGCCAGCACCAGGCACGAGGGTACGGCCCGCTCGCCGACCAGCACGGTGCACGCTCCGCAGTCGCCCCGGCCGCAGGCCTCCTTGGTTCCGGTCAGGCCGAGGTGGTCGCGCAGAATGTCCAGCAGCGTGGCCGCCGAGGTCGTGTCGGCAGTCGTTTGGGATCCGTTGACAACCAGGCGGACGAGCACGACCCGCGACTGTAGGGGGGCTGCTCCGGTAGGTGGAAGCCGGTCTCGCCGCGTCGGCTGTCGCCGGTGCGGCCCACTAGCGTCCGCGCCGGTGGACGTCGAGGCGCTGCTGAACCCATCGTCTGTGGCGGTGGTCGGCGCGTCCGAGAACCCGTCGATCGGCCGTTCGGTGGTGGAGAACCTCCGGCACATCGGATTCGGCGGGACCATCGCCCCCGTCAATCCCAAGTACACCCAAGTCCTCGGCCTGGAATGCCGGCCGTCCCTAACGGATCTGGACATCAGCCCCGACGTGGTGGTGTTCTGCGTGGGAGCCCGCCGGGTGCTGGACGGCTACCGGCTCCTGCCGGGTATCGGCGCCGCCGGTGCGGTCATCTTCGACGGCGGTTTCGCCGAGGCGGGGCCGGGCGGGAGGGAGCTCCAAGCCGAGATCGCGGCCATCAGCCACGGTGCAGGCATCGTCCTGTGCGGGCCCAACTGCATGGGATTCCTCAATCCGACAGGGGCCACAGCCGCCTACGCGCAACTCGTCCACGACCCGGGCCAGTTGAACGGGAACGTGGGTCTCGTGTCCCAGAGCGGCTCGGTGTGCATCGGGCTGATGAGCGACACCCGCCGGTTCGGGTTCTCCACCATCGTCTCGTCGGGCAACGAGGCAGTGGTGACCACCGCCGACTACATCGATCATCTCGTCGACGACCGGAGCACTGGCGTGATCGCAGTGTTCAGCGAGTACATCGCCGATCCGGAGCACTTTGTGGCCGCTCTTGATCGGGCTGCGGCGGCCGGCAAGCCGGTCGTCGTTCTCAAAGCAGGGCGCACCAGCCGGTCCCAGCGGGCCGTCACCAGCCACACCGGGGCGCTCTGCGGTTCCGCGCCCGTCTTCTCGGCGCTCCTGCGAGCCCACCGGGCAATCGAGGTGGACGGTCTCGACGAGCTGACCGAGGTCCTGGCCGCCTGCCAGGCCGCACACCTGCCGGCCGGTCACCGGGCATCGGTGGTGACGGCCTCGGGCGGACTGGTGGAACTCATGCTCGACGCCGCGCCCACCGTCGGGATCGAGCTGCCCCCGCTGTCTGCGGCGGACCGCGACGCGGTGGAGAGCTTCATGGGGCCCGTGCCGGGGGAGGGCAACCCTCTGGACGCGTGGGGCAGCGGCCATTTCGAGACCAACCTTCCCAAGGCGCTGGAGGTGGCCCGAGCGAGCGACGACATCGATGTGGTGGTGTTCCCCAACGACGCCTTCGACGGCCAGCCGATGGGAGGCTGGGACTTCGGCCGGGCCTACACGCCCTGGCTGGCCGCGTCGGCGGCTGCCAGCGACAAGCCGCACTACCAGCTCAACACCCGTCCCGGACTCATGCACCGCTCCCAGGTGGAGCTGCTGGCCACCGGCGGCGGCGCCACGCTGGGCGGACTGCGCCAGGGTCTGTCGGCCATCGCGCGGCTGGCAGACTTCTCACTCTGGAGGCCCCGGCCAGCGCTGGACGGCACGCCCAGCCAGCACCGGGTGGCCGCGTTGCTGGCAGGCGGCGACCGGCCGGCGATCCACGAGTACGACTCCAAGCGGGTTCTGGGGGGCTACGGCGTGCCCGTCGCCTCCGAACAGAAGGTGACGAGCGTGGCCGAAGCCCAGGGAGCTGCGGCTGAGGTGGGGTTCCCCGTCGCGTTGAAGGCGTTGTCGGACCGCGCCGCGCACAAGTCGGATCTCGGTCTGGTCAAGCTTGGGATCGTCGACGCCGAGTCCCTGGAGCGGGCCTGGGACGACCTGGCCGCCAACGTCGAGGAGCAAGGTCTTGAAGTAGCCGGCGTGCTGGTTCAGGAGATGGTCGCCGGTGGTGTCGAGGTGCTCGTCGGGGTGAGCCGGGACGCGGACTTCGGCTTGGTGCTGGCCCTCGGCCCCGGCGGCGTCGCCGCCGACCTGTCCGAACCGGACGAGGTGGCCCGGCGTGTCCTTCCACTCGGCGTCGGGGACGCGGCCGACATGGTCTCGGAGTCGTCGCGGCTGTGCCGGATGCTCTCGGGGTTCAGAGGGCAGCCGCCAGCCGACGTTGACGCTCTTGTCGAGTGCATCGAGTCGCTGGCTGGTTTCGCCTGGGCCGAACGGGAACAGCTGGCCGAGGTCGACCTGAATCCGGTGGTTGTGCTACCCGACGGGCGGGGCTGCGCGGTGGTCGACGCCCTGATCGTGCCCAGATCTGCAAAACCCGAGGAGGAGACCCATGGCTGCTGACCCAGAAGGATCTGAGAGTCGGAGGGCGCTCTCCGAGCTGGTTCTCTATGAGACCGACGCTCAGGTGGGAATCATCACCGTCAACCGGCCCGACAAGCTCAATGCGATCAGTCCTCGACTGATGCACGCCTGGTGGGACGCGCTGCGGACTGCGGAAGCCGACGAGTCGACCAGCGTCGTGGTGCTGCGATCGGAGGGCCGCAGCTTCTGTGTGGGGTTCGACATCTCGGGGGCGGAGCCGGAGCCGGGCCAGAAGGTCTATGGCCATGACGCCCTGTCGAGGCACGCCATGCTGGCCGAGGGACTTGAGTTCATGCTGGCTCACTGGTACCTGCGAAAGCCGGTCATCGCGTCGGTCCAAGGCCATGCGGTGGGCGGGGGATGTGAGATCGCTCTGCTGTGCGACATCACCATCGCGGCCGCTGACGCAGTGTTCGGGGAGCCCGAGGTCCGTTTCTCCGACCCCGGCCCCGGGCTGATCATGCCTTGGATCATCGGCTACAAGCGGGCCCGGGAGCTCCATTACCTGGGTGACTTGATCGATGCACCCACCGCGCTGGAGCTGGGCATGGTCAACCGGGTCGTCCCCACCGAGGAGTTGCGCACCGAGACCCTCGCCTACGCGCGTCGCATGGCGCTGATCGCCCCAGAGGCTCTGGCCGCTGCCAAGCTGGGCATCAACCGGGGCGCCGACGCCGCCGGGTTCCGATCGGCCATCCACGCGGGGCTCGACGTGGTGGCCCCCGTCTACGCGGCGGAGACCGCTGTCGGCAAGGAGTTCCGGGAGCGGGCCGCCAGCGACGGCCTGAAGGCCGCGCTGGCCTGGCGCCGCGCCCAGTTCGACGACTAGGGGGTTGCACCGGAACGGCAAGCAGCCTGGTTCAGCCGTGTGAAGTCGCGGCCTCCTCGGCGGCCCGGTAGCGCTCGATGAGCCACTCCGCGAGCTGGGCGCGGAAGAAGTCCTGCTGGCTCAACGGCCCTTGGGGCGCGAAGCGCGAGGCCATGCCGCGCTGGCTGGCCACTGCCACCGGCATGTCCTGGTCGTAGAAGAGCTCGATGCCCCGGGTGTGCTGCTTGAGGAGCTGGTCGAAGAGCTTCAGCTTGGTGGTCGACTCGGGGAACAGGAAGCCGGAGGTCATGATGGACGAGCCCGCTCCGGCAGGTTGCACCGCCAGCCAGTGGACCGAGTCGCTGTGGCAGCCGATCAGCAGGCTGGGGGCCACGTACAGGTACACGACGTTCCAGCGGTCGTCTTCGCTGAGGGTCGCGATGGGCGGGAACAGCGCCGACTGGGTGGGATTCATGCCGCGGTCCTTGAAGCCGGTGCGACCCTTGCCGCCGATGCCGATCGAGCCCGGCTCCAACGGCGGGAAGGTGCCGGACAGCAGGGTCTCGTTGCTGGTGTCGGCCTCGGTGAAGTCGTAGAGGGAGGCGTGCAGCCGCAGCGAGTGGTATGCGTCCATGAAGTTCTCGGCGAAGACCTTCCAGTTGAACGGCATCGGCAGCATCTCGGGCTCGGTGGTGACCATCTCCTTGATGCAGTAGTTGGCGAGCATCTCGTCGAATGCACTCAGCCTCGGGCCCAGCGGCGGGGGATCCGCAGCGAACGAGCAGAAGACGAAGCCCTGCCATTCCTCCACCGCTAGCTGGGGCAGAGAGATCTCCGAGCGCACGAAGCCGGGACGCTGATGCATCTCCGGTGCGCCGATGAGACGACCGTCGAGGTCGTAGGTCCACCAGTGGTAGGGGCAGCGGAAATTCCGGGTGGAGCCGCTGCACTCCGGCGGCGGATCGAACCACTCGTCCTTGGGCCGCTCGGCTGGAGCGGTGATGCACATGGCACGGTGTTGGCAGATCGAGGACATGACATTGATCCGGCCGTCGCGGTTGCGAACCACGACGACCGGCTCGGTGCCCAGCAGTGTGGCGGTGAAGTAATCGCCGGGCTCGGGTATCTGGCTGGAGCGGCCGACGCACAGCCATTCGGTGTCGAACACGGCAGCCTTCTCGAAGGCATAGAAGTCGGCGTCGGTGTAACACGCCGGCGGAAGGCCGATTGCGGTGTGCACCGGGCGGGCAGCCGGCTCCATCTCCGCCAGTGGGATCGGGCTGCGGATCGGTTCCATTCCAGTTGCCTCCAGTCTCCGTCTTCGCAGAAAGTACCCGCCGGCCCGGTGAGACAGTAAAGATGGGCTAGTGGTAACGTCCGCCCGTCGATGGGTCTGATTGTCAGACAACGGCACGAAACGCGGTTCCACACACTGGAGGAAACATGAAACGACACACGATTTTCTGGATCGCAGCCGTGACGGCGGTGTTCGGGCTACTTGCCGCGTCCTGCGGCGGCGACGACGACGCCGCAGACGACACGAGCGCGGTGACCGAGACCGCCCCTGCCCCAGAGGACGAGGCGCCTACGGCCGCCGACGAAGAGGAGCCCATGGCCGAAGAGGAGCCCATGGCCGAGGAAGAGCCGATGGCCGAGGAAGAGGCGATGGCTGAAGAAGAGGCGATGGCTGAGGAAGAGGCGATAACCGAGGCCATCGAAGAGGGCGACATAGCCGACATTGCCACCCTCGACATGGACACAAACGGCGACGGCAAGGTAATCCTCGGCGTGGCCGCGGCCGGCCCCCGCGACGACGGGGCCTACTACCAGGCCCTGGTCGATGCAGCCGAGGACATCTCGGCGGCGCAGGGCTGGGAGCCGCCGATCGTGGTCGACAACATCGAGCCGGCGGTGGCCGCCACCGAGTTGGAGAACCTGGCCGCGCAGGGCGTCGACATCATCGCGGTCGGAGCGGGCGAGATCTCCGACCCGCTGCCCGACCTGGTGGCGCAGTACCCCGACATCTTCTGGTACTGCAACTGCGGCACCGGGTTCCCGCAGATGGACGGGGTGGCCCTCAGCACCAACGACGGCGCCGAGATCGAGTATGTCGTCGGCGTCGCCGCCGGCCTGCTCCTCCAGGAGCACGGTGGCGACACCGCCTACATGATCGGCTGCTGCGACCTCGGCTTCGAGGTCGAGACCGAGTTGGCGATGCGTCTGGGCCTCAAGGCGGTGGATCCCAGCTTCGACGTGGTCTACACGCCGACGGGCAACTTCCCCTTCGACTTCGACAACGTGGCCGGAGCCACCGAGGCGTTCAACGTCGCCCTGGACGCGGGGATGGACCTCGTCTACCCGTACCTGGGCGGGGCCCACGAGCCCCTGGTCCAGCTGGCCAACGAGCACGGCATCCCGGTGACGAGCGCGGGCGCCTCCGACGTGTGCTCCCGGACCGATCTGCACTGGGACATGGCCGCCCTGTTCGACGGCGGCGACTTCGCCCGGGCCGTGTTCCCACTCATCGTGTCGGGAGCGTTTGTGGAGGGCGACATCTACAAGTTCGCGGTCGGCCGCGACCCGGAGGTCGGCGCGCTGATCTGCGATCCCACGCCGGAGCAGAAGGAGCAACTGGACCAGGCCCACGCCGATGTCTGGAACGGCTACTGCCTGGCCGAGTTCGATGCCATCAGGGCAATCGCCTACGGCGGCGTCGACATGGAGGCTCCGCTGGTCTGCTCGGACGCCTGATCGCTCCCTGAGGGCAGCCAGACCCGAGAGGTCGCCATATGGCTGATCAACGGACGGCGGGAACGGAGGTTCCCGCCGTCCGTCTCTCCTCGATCTCCAAGTCGTTCGGGGCCATTGTGGCCTGCGACCGCGTTGATCTGACTCTTCATCGCGGCCGGATACACGGCATCCTCGGAGAGAACGGCGCGGGCAAGTCCACCCTCATGAAGGTGCTCATCGGACTGGTGCTACCCGACGGCGGCACCATCGAGGTGGACGGCGAGCGCTGCCAGATACGCGATCCCCACGACGCCGCGACCCGCGGCATCGGCATGGTCCACCAGCACTTCAGCCTGGTCGAGCCGCTCACGGTGTGGGAGAACGTGATGCTGGGCGACACCGGCCGGTTCGACGCGGCCGCGGCCCGCCGACGAGTCGGTGAGATCAGCGAGCACTACGGGCTGGGAGTCGACCCGGATGCCAAAGTCGAGGATCTCTCGGCCGGGATCCGCCAGCGCGTCGAGATCATCAAGTGCCTGCGCCGCGATCCGAGCATCCTGATCTTCGACGAGCCGACCTCGGTGCTCACCCCGGGCGAGTCGGAGCGGCTGTTCGATGTGCTGCGTCTGGCTGTACGGGAGGAGAACCGGGCGGTGGCCCTGGTGAGTCACAAGCTCGACGAGATCCTCCACGCCACCGACGAGGTGACCATCATGCGAGCCGGTGCCGTGGTGAAGCGGTTGGAGACCGCGGAGGCGGATGCGCCCATGCTGGCCAGGGCGATGGTCGGCCGGGAGGTTTCGCTCCGGTCGGAGGCATCTGCTCTGGGTCTCATCGAGACGGTCGCGGCCAGTGTCGATGACGTAGAGGGCCCTCGACACCAGGCGGCACCGGGCGCCGGAGCCGATTCCGAGTCGAGGGTGCCCGCGCTCCGCCTCAGCGACATCAAGGCCCGCGGTCCCGATGGGCGGATCGCCCTCGACGGTCTGAGCGTCGACGTGTACGACTCCGAGATCGTGGGAGTGGCCGGGGTGGAGGGCAACGGCCAGGCCGCACTGACCGATCTGCTGTCGAGCCTGCTGAACGCAGAGGCGGGCACGGTGGAGGTCGATGGCATGAGGGTGCAGCCGGGCCGGCCGGGCGCCATGTCCGGAGCGGGGGTGGCCGTCGTCCCCGAGGACCGCCACACCTCCGGCTGCGTGCTCGACATGACCGTGGCCGAGAACCTGTTCCTGGTGGACATCGAGCGGATTGCCAAACGCGGCATCTACGACCCGGCCGTCATGCGACGCGACGCGGCTCGACTCATCGAGGACTTCGAGATCCAGACGGCTGGTCCGGACGCTCCGTTCTGGTCGCTCTCCGGCGGCAACCAGCAGCGGGTGGTGCTGGCCCGGGAACTGAGCTACTCGCCCAAGGTGCTGGTTGCCGCCCAGCCCACCCGAGGGCTCGACGTAGGTGCCATCGAGTGGATGACCGACCGCCTCCGCCAGGTGGCGGAGAGCGGCGTCGGCGTGCTGCTCATCTCGAGCGAGCTGGAGGAGATCCTGCAACTGTCGGACCGCGTCGTCGTGCTGTTCCGGGGCCGCATCATCGGCGAGATGGACCGAGCCGACGTGGACCTCGAGGAACTCGGCCTCCTGCTGGGTGGTGCCGAAGCCGGAACCGAGGCCGCGTAGATCGGGCCCGGGTGTCGGCATGAGCGAGCAGCAAGCACCGTTGGCCGCCGAAGGCCCCGAAACGGCCCCCACCGCCACCGAAGGGTCTAGGTCCGCGCCCTCGCGGCTGCGCGAGGCGGGCGTCGCCGCGGCGATGTACCTGGGATGCATCATCGTCGCCCTGTTCGCCTCGGCTCTGATCGTGTGGGCTACTGGCGGGTCTTGGCAGGCTGTCTTCTCGGCCCTGCTCGACGGCAGCCTGCGGGCCCCCGGACGGTGGGGAGAGACCATCGGCATCGCCATCCCGCTGGTGGTAGTGGCCCTGGGGACCGCCATCAACGGCCGAGCCGGTGTGGTCAACATCGGCCAGGAGGGCCAGGTGATGATGGGCACCGCCTTCGCCACCTACGTCGGCGTGAACCTGGGCGGACCCGGACCGATCGTGGTGGTGTGCCTGCTCATCGTGGGCGCTCTCGCCGGAGCCATGTGGGCGGGCATCGCCAGTTGGCTCCTCTACTGGCGGCGGGTGCCGGAGGTGCTCACCACCCTGCTGCTGATCACGGTGGCATCCCAGGCGACCGGCTACGCGCTGAAGGTGGACTGGCTGCTGCTGGCTCCCTTCCGAGCGGATCGCTCGGTGCGCAACCAGGTGAGCGAACAGCTGGCCACCGACACCCGGCTGCCCCGCATCGACATCTGGGGCAACGACTTTCCGATCAGTGCCATCGCCGTGGTGCTGATGGCGGTGATCGTGTTCCTGCTGTTCAAGCGCAGCGTGTGGGGCTTCCGCATGAGAATGCTGGGCCGCAACGCCCGCACCGCGACGCGGGCCGGCGTGTCCACCGTCAAGTACGGGACGAACGCCATGCTCATATCCGGAGCGTGCGCGGGACTGGCCGGAGCGTTGATGCTCTCCGGCGGTGACTTCGGCAACTACCGGTTCACGCCGGGCTTTGCCAACAACATCGGGTGGGAGGGGCTGCTGGTGGCGCTGGTGGCCCGCTCGCACCCCGTCGGCATCGTGGTGGTGGGCTTCAGCTTCGCCGGACTGCGAGCCGGCTCGGGCTTCCTGGCCGCCACCGGGGTGGAGCGTGAGATCTCCCAGGTGGTGCTGGCCCTGCTGGTGCTGGCCCTGCTCGTGCCGCCGGCCATCCTCTTCATCCGGGAGCGCCGCCGGGCGCTGGCCGCGACCAGGGCCAGGACCTAAGCCATGGGCGACTTCTTCTCCGCCATCGGCGACGTAGTCACCAACGAGGTGACCTACTCGGGGGCGATGCGCTTCGCCGCGCTGCTGGCCTTCGCGGCCATCGGTGAGACCATCGCCGAGAAGGCCGGCACCCTCAACATCTCGCTGGAGGGGATGGTCCTGGGCGGCGCCTTCGCGGGGGCGCTAGGAATGCACCTCACGGAGTCGGTCACGGTCGGGCTGGTCTTCGCCTCCGTCATCGGCATCATCGTCGCGTCGGTGCAGGCCAACATGAGCCACCGGCTCACCGCCAACCAGTTCGTGGTCGGGCTGGCCCTCAACACCCTCGTGCTGGGCATTGCCAGCTTCCTCAACACCAGCATCCAGCCGGTGACGAGGGCGGCCCACCGGTTCGAGATCCCGGGGGTGTCGGAGCTCCCCCTGATCGGCGACGCCCTCTTCAACCAGCCGTGGCCCCTGTACTTGGTGTACCCGATGATCCCGGCTGCATGGTGGCTGCTGTACCGCACCCGGTGGGGCCTGGAGGTGCGGGCCGTCGGAGAGAATCCCCAGTCGGCCGACGTGTCGGGCATCGACGTCAACAAGCGCCGCCGAGAGTCCATCTACATCGCGGGGCTCACGAGCGGACTGGGTGGCGGCTATCTGGTGCTGGGCCAGATCGGGCGGTTCGAGGACGCCGTGGTGGGGGGCCAGGGATTCATCGCCATCGCCGCCGTCATCTTCGGTGGTTGGACCATGCGGGGCGTGATAGGCGGCTGCCTGCTGTTCGGTACGGTCAACTCATTCCGTCTGACCCTGCCCACCGTGGGCCACGAACTCAACTCCGAGCTGCTGTCGGCCGCCCCGTTCGTGGTGACCATCGTCACCGTGACCTTCTTCGCCCACCGCACCCGCGAGCCCCGGGCGCTGGCTCAGCCCTTCGTCCGCGGCCTGACCTGAGGGCTTCCGGCGAGGTGTCCTCGGTTCCGACGGTTGACATCTCCGGCGCGCTGGCCGGCGATCCGGGCGGGATGGAGGCCGCGGCCAGAGCGGTCGACGACGCGTGCGTCGCCAGCGGCTTCTTCGTGGCCATGGGGCATGGTGTGCCATCGGCCCTGGTGGACGAGACCATGGACACCGCCCGGCAGTTCTTTCGGCTTCCATACGAGGAGAAGCAGAAGGTGGCACCGCCCGACTTCGAGGACTACCGGGGCTTCCTGGGCCTCGACACAACCTCGCTGGCGGCCACCCTGGGCGACGATGAGACTCCGCCCGACCTGTGCGAGTCGTTCAACGTGGGTCGCTTTGACGATCTTGAGATCCGCGCTCGCGCCTACGTCCCCGGCGCCGAGGCCACGTTCTGCCCCAATCGATGGCCGGACGAGCCCTCGGGGCTCCGACCGCTGTTCGAGCGCTATTACGCGGTGATGGAGCGGCTCTGCATGCAGATGCTGCCGATCTTCGCCCGGGCCCTGGACCTGCCCGATAAGTGGTTCGAGGACAAGGTGCGGGACCACACGGCGCTGCTGCTGTTCAACTGGTACCCGCCGGTGGCGGGAGCGACCCGTCCGGGCCAACTGCGCCGCGGCGCTCACACCGACTACGGCGCCTTCACCATCGTCGCGGCCGAGCAGATACCGGGCCTGCAGATCCGAGCCAATGGCGACTGGGCCGACGTGCCGATGGTCCCCGGCGGCTTCGTGGTGAATCTGGGCGATCTGATGGCTCGCTGGACGAACGACCGCTGGGTTTCGACACTGCACCGGGTGGTCATCCCCGACGGCGGCGACCGGGGCAGGGACCGGATGTCGGTGCCGTTCTTCTTCCAGCCGTCGTACCGGGCCGTCATCGAGACCATCCCGACCACCATCACGTCAGAGCGCCCCGCCCGCTACGAGCCGGTCGTGTCCGGCGAGTGGATCGCGGCCAAGTCGGCGTCGATGCTGGAGGATGACCAGGATTCCTGAGGGGCGCGGCCGCTGGGCTTTCCTATTGTTGGCTGCCATCATCATGGCTCTGGGTGCTCTCGGGGTCGTGGCGCTCGGTACCGCCGCCCTGCTGGACCTCGGCCCGTTCGCCCCCGCCGACACGGCGGGAGTGGAGGTGGCTGACAAGCTGGAGGACTGCCGTGAGCCCAGACTCGACAGGGGGGAGGGCTGCGACGAAGGCGCCGACATCGAAGTGATCAACCTCTCGCTGTCGGGCGAGGAAGCACTCGTTGTCGAACTACAGCTCTCCGTGAAACCGAGACCCAGCCCGTCGCTGGCGTGGACGGCGGAGTTCTACGCCGACGCCGCCAGCAGCCACACGGACGGCGGAGTCATCTGCAGGCTTTCCAACGTCAACTACGACGGCCGAGTGGGTCCGGAGGTCGTCTCCAGTGCGCTGGATCCGAACACCGTCCCCAGACAGCTCACCGACGACCGTGCCTGCGAGGGTCGCCTCGACGGATCGGTGGCCCGGTTCTCCATCGACGTCTCCGGTCAACCCGATGACGCGCAGTTCCGGCTCATCGGACTGGTCCGGGTCGAGCACCCCGGCGATGACACGCGGCCCGGCTCCGAAGACGATTTCCTGGTGCGGGCGTCCCTGGCCGATCTTCGAGGCTGAGAAGCGGGCGCGGAGCAGTCGGTAGGGTGCGAACCATGGGTCTGATCGAGCCCGCTTCTCACCTGAGCGACGAGGCCCGGCAGTTCCTGGCGGACTTCGTGCCTCTTCCTCCGCTCGATCCGACCGACCTGGACGCGGTCGAGACAGCCCGCCGGATGTCTCTCGCTAACTGGGTCGCCCTCAACGAGGGACTCGAGGGGCCTTGGATCAGCCGGCCTTCGACGATCGCCGGTGTGCCGGTCGTGACCTTCGCGGTCGACGAGCACGCTCTCGGCGCGGAGCAAGTCATGGTGCACCTGCACGGCGGGGCGTTTGTTCTCGGTTCGCCGACTGCCAGCGCCGCGCTGGCCGTGGGCATGGCCCAGCGCACCGGCATGCCCGTCGTGTCGGTGGACTACCGCCTGGCCCCCGAGCACCGGTGCCCGGCTGGGCTCATCGACATCGTGAACGTCTGCCTCGATGTTCTGGCTTCGCGCCGGCTCGCGGCTATCTACGGCGAGTCCGCCGGCGCGAACCTGAGCCTGGCCGCGGCTGTCGCCTTGCGCGATCGGGGCGCAGCGCTGCCGAGCCGGCTCGGCCTGCTGTCACCGTGGGTCGATCTCACTTGCTCGGGCGACACCTACCGGACGCTGGAGTCGGCTGATCCCGTCCTGGGAACTCTCGATCCGCCCGCGTTCGCGGCTGTCTATGCCGGACCGGACACGGCCGGCCCGGACGCCTCCCCGCTGTTCGCCGACTTGGCTGGACTACCGCCCGCGTTGATCCAGACAGGCAGCCGCGAGCTCCTGCTGTCGGATTCGTGCCGGCTCGAGTCCGCGCTGCGCCGCGCCGGGGTCCCGGTGGAGTTGTCGGTGTGGGACGGCCTGTGGCACGGCTGGCAACTGCGACACCACCTCCCTGAAGCCGGAAAGGCTCTGGACGAACTCGCTGTCTTCCTGACGGGGTCACACTCGCGACGGTTGTCCGCGTGACCCAGTCCACGTTGCCTCCAAAGCGTGCGATTGATAGTCAATAGTCGCGTATTCATACTCGCACTCCGACCTACCGCCGGGAGAGTCGTCATGCGGACTTCTCATCCGAGTTAGGCAGGACGATATGGAGGGCCGATGGCCGAGATGCTGAAGGAAGCCGCCTCGAAGGGCGCCCACGGAGCGGACCCCGCGCTGGCGGAACGGGTCAATGCGCTGATCTCCGAGATCGCCGAGCGGGGCGAGCAAGCCGTGCGGGAGATGTCGAGGACCTTCGACGACTGGGCGCCGGACGAGTTCCGCTTGAGCGCCGAGCAGATCGACGAGATCGTGGCCGGCGTCCATGCCGGCACCCTGGACGACATCCGCTTCGCGCAGGCCCAGATCCGCAACTTCGCCCAGGTGCAACTCGACTCGCTGCACGGTGTCGAGGTGGAGACGCTGCCCGGCGTGACGCTGGGCCACAAGCACATCCCGGTCTCCTCCGTGGGCGCATATGTCCCGGGAGGCCGGTATCCGATGGTGGCGTCGGCGCACATGAGCGTGTTGACGGCCAAGGTCGCCGGTGTTCCGAGGGTGGCCGCCTGCACTCCGCCGATCAGCGGCAGGATTCCGGCTGAGACCGTCGCTGCGATGCATCTCGCGGGCGCGGACGAGATCTACCTGCTCGGCGGTGTGCAGGCGGTGGCGTCTCTAGCGCTGGGAACCGAGTTCGTCGACCGTGTGGATGTGCTGGTTGGGCCCGGGAACGCATTCGTGGCCGAGGCCAAGCGACAGCTCTACGGCCGGGTGGGTATCGATCTGCTGGCCGGCCCGACCGAGACCCTCCTGCTGGCGGACGACACCGTAGACGGCGAGATGTGCGCCACCGACCTGCTGGGCCAGGCGGAGCACGGTCCCACCTCGCCCGCAGTCCTGCTCACGACGTCTCGCCGGCTCGGCCAGGACACCCTGGCGGAGGTGCACCGCCAGCTGGAGA
>VXWX01000053.1 GCA_009835735.1 Acidimicrobiaceae bacterium | reverse complement strand
CATAGGAGATGCGGAACAGCGTGGCCGGCACCGGCCGGCCGGTCCCGCAGTCGAGCTCGACATCCACCAGCGAGCCGTAGGACGAGCCCGCCTGGCTCAGGTCGGCGTCGCAGATGGCGCCCAGCACGGCCGGGGCGTTGGGCCCCCACAGGCCGAGGGTGGTGATGTCGTCGGTGATGTTGACGAAGTTCACCGATCCGTCCGTGGGCATGTGGCGGCGGACCCAGAACTCGTCGCGACCGCCGTCGAACACGCCGGTCACGATCCGCACGCGCTCGGTGCCCATGCGCATCATCGTCAGGTCGGAGTGGAAGCCGCCGTCGGGGGTGAGCCAGGGCGTGTAGATGGAGCGGCCCACGGGCACGTCGATCTTGTTGACCGCGAGGCGGTCGGCGTAGGCGACCGCGCCCGGCCCGGTGAGCTCGTAGATCTGGAACGCGCTGAGGTCGACCAGCCCGCAGTTGTCCCGCATGTTGAGGTGCTCGGCGTTGGTGATCGGGCTCCACCAGCGGTTGTCCCACTCGACCTCCCGCTCGGACAGGCCGTAGCGCTCCACGAGGTCGGCGTTGGACTCGAACCACTGGGGCCGCTCCCAGGTGCGGGCCTGGAAGAAGAAGGCGCCCAGGTCCTGCTGGCGCGAGAAGTAGGGCCCGACCCTCAAGTTGCGGCGGCTCTCCCACTGCTCGGCCGGGTGGACGATGCCGTAGGTCTTGTTGAAGTGCTCGGCAGAGCGGGCCCAGATGTGCTCGTCCGGACGCTCCTCGGGATAGAAGCGGGAGATGTCGGCGCCGTGGGCGTCGATCACCCGGGGATACCCGAAGGTCATCCACTCGGCTACCACCTGGGCCATGCCCGGCCCCTCCTTGACCCACACCGCGGCGGCCGACCACAGGTTCCGGACCTCGGGGACCTCCCCCAGGCACGGCATGGCGTCGGGGGTGAGCGACAGCAGGCCGTTGATGGCGTACTTGATCTCGGCGTCGCCCAGCATGTCCATCAACTCGATGGCCTGCTCCATCTGGGGATCGAAGTCGTCGGGGGTGAAGGGCATCTCGGTGGGCGAGAGCGCGGCCTCCTCGTTGGAGGGGATGTCATCGGGGTGATGGAAGATGGGGCGGTGGGCGTAGGAGCCCACTTCCATCGAGCCGGCGGTCTGGCGCTCGTAGCAGAAGGTGTCCATATCGCGCACGATCGGGTAGCCGATCTCGTTGCCGGTCTCGGCGAGAATGTCCATCGGTCCCACGTCGGCCATCTGGTGCACGGCCGGGACCAACGGGATGGTGGCGCCGGCCATGTTGGCCAGCCGGTTGGACCACACGCCGCAGGCGATCACGACGCACTCGGTCTCGATGGTGCCGGCGCTGGTTACCACCGCGGTGACGGTGTGGTCGCCCGGGTTGGGGCCGGGCTCGGTGACAATGTCGAGGACCTCGGTGTTGGCCAGCACCCGGCAGCCGTTGTCGACGGCTAGGCGGCGCATGACCGTGCCGGTCTCCAGCGAGTCCACCACCGACACCGTCGGACAGTAGAAGCCTCCCAGGATGATTTCGGTGTTGACGAAGGGGACGAGCTCGGCCACCTCAGCGGGGGTTAGCAGGTAGGCCTCCACTCCCCAGGCGGTGGCCGACGTCATGCGCCTCTGGAGCTCGTCCATCCGCTCCTGGGTGCGGGCCACCTCGATCCCGCCCGAGTCGACCGACAGGTCGAGATCGCGGTACTGGTTGGCGCTTTGAACGCCGAGCAGGCACATCTCCTTGTTGTGGTCCACGGGAAAGATGAAGTTCGATGCGTGACCGGTCGACCCGCCGGGATTGGGCAGGGGGCCCTTGTCGACGAGCACCAGGTCGTCCCAGCCGAGCTGGGTCAAGTGGCCTACGAGACAATTGCCGACTATGCCGGCCCCGATCACCACGCACTTGGCGCTGGCGGGGAACTCGCTCACAACCAATCCTCCTGTGCTGCCGTGCCAGCGGGACGAGGTTCTCCTGTAGTCTGCGGCGTCCGCCTTGGGGGCAGGTACCACAGCCTGTTCTGTAATGCGGAATCGTTCCGCGATACGGAACGACAAGCTACCCTCGGGGGCGGTGCCGCGCCAACACCCCGGCCGGTGCCCGCAACCGCGCAAGACTGCTGCGAAAGGAAGGGCAACGATGCCGTTTCCGACCGATCTGGAGATCGCCTCCCAGGCCAATCTGAAGCCTCTCGGAGAGATCGCCGCCGACGCTGGAATCCCGGCGGAGATGCTGGAGCCCTACGGCGCGGGCGCGGCCAAGGTGAGCCTCGACGCAGTCGAGGCCATGGCCGACGCCGGCCGGCCGCGAGCCCGCTACGTGGTGGTGTCGGCCATCACACCGACGCCGCTCGGCGAGGGCAAGACCACCACCACCGTCGGGCTCGGCCAGGCCTTCCAGCACATCGGGCGTAGTGCCACCATCGCCATCCGCCAGCCGTCGATGGGCCCGACCTTCGGGATCAAGGGCGGCGCCGCGGGGGGCGGCTACAGCCAGGTGGTGCCGATGGAGTTGTTCAACCTCCATCTCACGGGCGACATGCACGCCGTGACCGCGGCCCACAACCTGTGCTCGGCAATGGTCGACGCCCACCTCTACCACGGCAACGAAGCCGGTCTCGACATTCACAACATCACGTGGCGCCGGGTGCTCGACGTCAACGACCGAGCGCTGCGCAACATCACTCTGGGACTGGGCGGGCGGCTCGACGGCGTGCCCCGGGAGTCCGGCTTCGACATCACCGCCGCGTCGGAGGTCATGGCTGCTCTGGCGCTGTGCACGGGTCTGCACGACCTGCGGGCCCGGCTGGGCCGCATCGTGGTGGGCTACACCAAGGCCGGGACGCCGGTGACCGCGGAGGAGATCGGGGTGGCCGGGTCGATGGCCGTGATCCTGCGCGAGGCCATCAAGCCCAACCTGATGCAGACCCTCGAGAACACGCCTGCACTGGTTCACACCGGGCCGTTCGGCAACATCGCCACCGGCAACTCCTCCATCGTGGCCGACCAGGTGGGCATCCGCACGTCGGACTTCCTGCTCACCGAGGCCGGTTTCGGTGCCGACATGGGCGCCGAGCGGTTCTTCAACATCAAGTGCCGCTACTCGGGTATCGCTCCCGACGCGGCCGTGCTGGTAGCCACCGTGAGGGGCCTGAAGGCCCATTCGGGCAAGCACAGGATCGTGGCCGGCCGTCCGCTGCCGGAGGCAATCCTGGCCGAGAACCCCGACGAGGTGCACGCGGGTGGCGACAACCTGCGCAAGCAGCTCGAGAACATGCGCATCCACGGCTGCACGCCGGTGGTGGCCATCAACGTGTTCCCCGAGGACCACCCGGCCGACGTCGCCGCCATCGGCGAGATCGCGGCCGAGTACGACGCCCGCTCGGCGGTGACGACCCACTTCGCCGACGGCGGTCGTGGTGCGGCCGAGCTGGCCGAGGCGGTGGCCGAAGCGGCCGATGAGCCCAGCGACTTCGCGGTGCTGTACCCCGACGATGCGTCGCTGAAGTCCAAGATCGAGACGGTGGCTACCCGGGTCTATGGTGCCGACGGGGTCGAGTACTCCAGCACCGCCGACAAGCAACTGGCCACCTACACGGATGCCGGCTTCGGGAACCTGCCGGTCTGCATCGCCAAGACCCACCTGTCGATCTCGTCGGATCCGACGCTGAAGGGCGCCCCGACTGGGTGGACGCTGCCGGTACGGGAGGTGCGGGCATCGGTTGGCGCCGGGTTCGTGTACCCCATCTGCGGCGACATGCGCACCATGCCGGGCCTGGGCCGCGTGCCGGCCGCCATGGGGATCGACATCGACGCTGACGGCAACATCGTCGGCCTGAGCTGACCTGCGACGGAGATGCTGTCGAAGCTGCGGCGGGCCCCGCTGTCCGGGGAGACTCTCGGAGCCCGCCACTACCGGCTGCACCTCGTTAGGGATCTGACCTTCGAGGTAATCCCGCTCAAGAGCCTCGACGCGGCGATCGAGGCTCTCCCCGCTGGTTCCCGGGTCTCAGTGACCGCGTCCCCCGTGAAGGGCCAGGACGCCACGTGCGAGATCACCGAGCGGTTGATGGAGCTGGGTCACGAGGCCATCCCGCATGTCTCGGCTCGACTGGTGGACGATCGGGCCCGGGTGTCCGAGCTGGCCGGCTGGTTCCGGTCGGCCGGGGTGTCGACCATGTTCCTGGTCGGCGGGGATGTGGAGTCCCCAGGCGCCTACTCGGACGCGGCGTCGTTCCTGCGCGACCTTCTGGAGTGCGACCACGGGCTGAGCACGATCGGCGTGACCGCCTACCCGCACGGCCACCCGCTAATCGCGGAGGAAGTGCTCCACGAGGCCCTTCACGCCAAGCAGGCGCTGCTGGCGGAGGCTGGTGTGGAGGGCTACTGCAGCACGCAGATGTGCTTCGACCCGGAGCGCATCGAGGGCTGGCTGCGTGGCGAGCGGGCCGCGGGGCTGACGCTGCCCGTGCATCTGGGGATCTCGGGGGTGGTGGATCGGGCCAAGCTGCTCACCATGGGCGCCCGCCTGGGCGTGGGGCCGTCGCTGCGGTATCTCCGCAAGAACCGGGCCGCCATCATGAAGCTGATGACCTCACCCAACTACGACCCCGACCACATCCTGATGGCCCTGAGCCCGTCTTTGGACGACTTAGGCGTGACCGGCCTTCACGTGTTCACGTTCAACCAGGTAGCCACCACCGTCACCTGGCAGTCCTCCCACCACGGCTAGCCATCTACGCGCTCGCCCCCTTCCCTCGAAATTCCGGTGGTTGTGGGCGACTATTTGCCCTGGCGGCCGGAGTTTGTCGCGGAGAGGGGCCGAGAGCCGCAGCCACGATTGAAACGAGGTCTGCGGGACGGTTGATGTAGTCATCCCACGTGAAGGTGAGCACGTCCCAGCCCGCGACCATAAGCCGGTTGCGGCGCCGAGGATCGCTCACGAATGACTCACGGTTCAGGTGGTAGCGGACGCTATCGAGCTCTATCGCCAGCCGGTGGCGGGGATAGGCGAGGTCGACTTGGGCTATGAGCGATCCATCGGCTCGGCAGATCCGATATTCGAGTCGGGGCCGGCTGAATCCGACGTCAACAAGGAGATCCTGAACCATCCGGCTCCATTCGCTCAGCGGGACAGGGTCGTCGCCCAAGCGAGCGTCGAGGGAGGCGCGCAAGGCTCCACAACCATCCCGCCCCCTACGCGCGTGTGATGCCAGCACTCCATACAGGTGGGATGGCCGGAGTTGCCCGTCTCGCAGGACGGCGTCGATCGTGCGGTCGAGACGCTTGCGACTCACCACCGCAGCCAGATCGAGCAGCGTCCTCGAAAGCCCCGTGCAGGGAACGCCTCGGCGTTCCGTGAGTCCCGCCAACCTCATCTGAGTCGACTCATGGACCGTCACGCCGTCAACGCTCAGGCTTCTCCGCGACGGAACGACGATCTCGACTCGATCGAGTGTGTAGCCGTCGACTCCATGAAGCGCTGCCGCCGACCGGTGACTGGCCAGCGCATTGTGCGCTAAGCAGACAGCCAGCAGCCTCGATAGCGCAGTCGGCCGGATGGCCGCATGCCGGTAGACACCGCGTGCTTCGGTGACCCATTCTCCCGTACGCACCCGATACTTCATCTGGCCTCTGGTCATCCCGTCAGCGAGCGCTTGGGCGCGCGAGACAACCCCGTGCTGGCGCTTCATCCGCCTGAGAATCCGCTCCTCGCCCATATCCGCCTCCCGCAACACCCAAGACTCGTTGTCTATCTACATCATATTTCATTGCATTCCAATTGCGGCGGGCAGAGTGCATCACCGGCGATGTCACAGGGGGGAAGTACCTTCGAAGACATGGAACCAACAGGTGTAATCGTGCTGGTCGCCGCCTTGGCCGTCGTGGTTGCGGGGGTTGCGTTGCTGCGGAGCAAAGGCTCTCCCCAAGCAGCCCGCACTCCTAGCGATGTCGCACGGCTGAGTGTGCAACTCCAGGAACGCGAGCGGGAGTTGGGACAGGTCCGGGACGAGCGCGACGCTGCCCGCCGGGAGCACGAGGCGGCCCGCCAGGATCTGGTCTCGGCCCAGACAGAACTCGCCGCGGTCAAGGCCGACCACCAGGCCCGCACGGAGGAACTCGCCGCGGCTCGTGAGCAGCTCGACAATCAGTTCAAGGGCCTGGCCGCAGGGGTACTCAAGGAGAGCACCGAGACCCTGCTCAAGCAGGCCAAGGACCAATTCGATAGCCAGCGGCAGCTGAGCGCTGCCGAACTGGAGCAGCGCAAGGAGGCCATCGACAGCATGGTGGCACCGATCCGCGAGCGCCTCGAGAAGCTGGGCGAGCACGCTGAAGACATCGAGAAGAAGCGGGTCGGCGCCTATGAACGCCTCACCACCCAGGTCGCGTCGCTGCAGAAGGTGGCCGGGAGTCTCAGCGAGGCGTTGAGGTCGCCCAACATTCGGGGCCAGTGGGCCGAACAGGAGTTGGGCAACATCCTGGAGCTGGCCGGCCTGAACCAGCACATCGACTACTACCCCCAGCACTCCGTGCCGGTCCCCGGCAGCGTGCTGCGGCCGGACGCGGTCGTCAGCGTGCCCGGAGGACTGAAGGTCGTCATCGATGCCAAGGCCCCGCTGGACAGCTACCTCAAGGCCCATGAGGCCACCGACGAGAGTCAGGAGATGGCCCTGCTGACCAACCACGCCAGCGCCATCGCGAGGCATGCCAAGAGCCTGAGCGAGCGGGACTACGCCGATGTCGTCGCGGGGTCTCCGGACTTCGTGCTGATGTTCGTGCCCGCAGACCCGATACTCGACGCGGCCATGAAGGTGCAGCCCACCCTCTGGGAGCAGACCTGGCAGGAGCACAGGGTGCTCATCGCCACACCGGGACTGCTTCTAGCTTTCCTGCGAACGGTGGCGTTGGCCTGGCAGCAGCAGGACATGCAACACAACGCCCAGAAGATCGCCGACCTCGGCAAGGATCTCTACGACCGGTTGAGGGTCTTCGCCGAGCACATGGACGACATGGGGATCGGCCTCGGGAAGGCCTTGGCCGCCTACAACCGGGGGGTCGGCTCCCTCGAGGGCCGGGTACTGCCCCAGGCGCGCCGCTTCGAGGATCTGAACGTGGTGTCCGAGCTCAAGCGGGTGCCCGAGCTATCGCCGGTGGAGGACCCCGTCAGGTCCGTGACCGGCCACTTGGACGACGCGAAGGAGGACGCAACCGACGATGCAGACGAGGAGCCGCCGGGCACGCTGCTGCCCCGCACGTTGACCGCCTAAGCGACCTGCACAAGCGCCTAGCGGACCCTGCGCAAGCAGTTGGCGACAGTGAGCATGCAACTGGCGACAGTGGCAGAATGGGGTTGTGACTGGGTCGGATAGGGGGTGGCCGGCGGTGGAGCCGGTGCTGGCTGATCCTGCTGCGGAGCGGGCTCGGCTGCTGGACGACTTGGCCACTTCGTACCGGCTATTCGGGACCTTGCGCTGGGGCGAGCTCGGCGACGGCCACATCACCTGCCGCGACACCGAGCAGTCCGACCATATGTGGCTGCTCCGCTACCGGGTGCCCTTCGAGCGGGCCCAGCCCTCAGACATGGTGCTGGTCGCACCCGACGGCAGCGCCACCGACCAGGACGGTCGCCCCGCCCGCATCAACAACACCGCCTACCACATCCACCACCCCATCCACGAGGCCCGGCCCGACGTCACCGCGGCTGCGCACGTGCACACCGCCTGGGGCACGCCGTTCGCCGCCGAGCGGCGCATGATCGAGCCCATCACCCAGGAATCGACCATGTTCTACGAGGATCACGCCCTCTTCGACGACGAAGAGGTCCAGATCCTCTCCTGCGACGGCGGCAAGCGCATCGCCGTCGCCCTCGGCGAGTGCCGGGCCGTGATCCTCGCCAACCACGGCCTCCTCACCGTCGGCTCCAGTCCCGCCGATGCCATCGGCTGGTTCGTGCTGATGGAACGCGTGGCCGAGGTGCAGATGAAGGCCCGCCACGGGCTGCCCGTCTCAGCCGAGGCCGCCCGGGCCTCCCGAAACGACATCGCGTTCAGCGACTACGGCTGGGACCTGTTCAACTGGGCTATCCGCCGCCACCTCAAGGTTCCGTAGGCGAGCCGGCCCAGCCCGAGCCGCCGCAGCCCCCTAGCCGGGGACAGCCCCCAGCATCCGGGCTGCGGCCAGGGTGTTCTGCAGCAGGCAGGCAATCGTCATGGGACCGGTTCCGCCCGGCATCGGCGTCACCGCGCCCGCCACCGCCTGGACCGTCTCGAAGTCCACATCGCCGACGATGCCGTCGGCCGTGCGCGAGATCCCCACATCGAGCACCGCCGCACCCGGCTTCACGAAGTCGGCGGTGACCAGCCTGGCCATGCCAGCCGCAGCCACGATGATGTCGGCCTGCCGGCACACGTCCTGCAACTCCGGCGTGCGGCTGTGGGCCAGCGTCGGTGTGGCGTCCACCCCCTTGCGACCCAGCAGCAGCACCTGGGGCAGCCCCACCAGGGTCGACCGGCCGATCACCACCGCGCTCTTGCCGGATATCGCCACCCCGTAACGGTCCAATAGACGCATGACTCCAAGCGGGGTGCAGGGCACATGACCCCGCTGACCCCTGACCAGCCGGCCCATCGACCTGGGCGTGAGCCCGTCGACGTCCTTCTCCGGCGGGATCAACTCCAGGACTGCGTCGGCGTCCAGACCCTCCGGCAACGGGAGCTGCACCAGAATCCCGTGCACGCCGGGGTCTCGGGCCAGATCGCCGACGGCCTGCTCCACCTCTGCCTGGCTGGCGTCGGCGTCCAGCTCGACATGGCGCGAGACCATGGCCGCCTCCGCGGCCTTGCGCTGCTTGTTCCGCACGTAGATGCGGCTCGGCTTGTCGTCGCCCACCAGCACGGTGGCCAGACAGACCTCAGGCCCACCCGCCGCGGTGATCTCGGCGTTGAGCTCGGCGACGATCTCGTCACGCAGCCGGTTGCCGTCCATCAGCACGGCGCCGCCCTCGGTCAGTTCGAACTGTTCGGTCATCAATCCCGCCTGTGGTCTTTCGGGCCCCGCGGCAAAACCGTCGGATCTTTCAGCCGACCCCCGAGACAGGTTACGCCCGCTGACCTACGATGAGCGTTCCGATATGCGGAACCGTTCCAAAACGGTTCCGCCCGCGTACTCCCGCCGCCCTTGAGTTCCCAAAGGTGGTCGCCGCATGAGGATCCTGTTCGCCGACGGCCTATCCGACAGCGCAGTCGAACGGTTGCGCGCCGGTGGCGACGAGTGCGTCATGAAGCCGTCGCTCACCGCGGATGACCTGCCGGCGCACGTAGCCGGTTTCGACGCTCTGGTCGTGCGCAGCACGCGGGTCACCGGGCCGGCGATGGAGGCCGGAACCAACCTGGGACTGGTGGTTCGGGCCGGGGCCGGCACCAACACCATCGACTGCCAGAGGGCCGCCGAACTCGGGATATTCGTGTGCAACGTCCCCGGCCGCAACGCCGTTGCGGTGGCCGAACTCGCAATGGGGCTCGTGTTCGCGACCGATCGTCACATCGCGTCCTCCACAGCCGACGCGCGGGCAGGCTCCTGGAACAAGAAGGCCTACAGCAGCGCGAGGGGTCTCTACGGCTCCACACTCGGCATCATCGGCATGGGCGCCATCGGCCTGGAGACGGCCCAGCGGGCCGCTGCCTGCGGGATCAAGGTGGTCACCGAGGACAAGGCCCGCAGTCGCAGCGTGCGCCAGCGGATGGCCGACATTGGCGTTGTGACCGTTCCAGACCTCGACGCCGTGCTGGCCGCCGCCGACATCGTGTCGTTGCACGTGCCCGGCGGCCCCGGCACGACCGGCATGGTCGATGCGGGATTCCTGGCCAAGATGAAGCATGACGCCGTGCTGATCAACACCTCGCGGGGCGAGGTCATCGACGAGGCCGCCCTGCTCGACGCGCTCAACTCCACCGACATGAGCGCGGGCATCGATGTGTTCGCCGACGAACCGCCCTCCGGAACCGGCTCGGTCGACTCCGCCCTCGCCCGCCACCCCAAGGTGACGGTCACCCATCACATCGGTGCGTCCACCAACCAGGCCCAGGAGGCCGTGGCCGAGGGCACCGTCGAGGTACTCGAGGAGTACCGCACCGGCTCGATCATCAACTGCGTGAACCTCGAACAAGCCCCCCACCGGACGGCCACGCTGAGCGTGCGCCACTACGACCGGGTCGGTGTCCTGGCGTCGGTGCTGCAAGAAATTCGCGGCTGCAGCCTCAATGTGGCCAACATGAGCAACCGCATCTTCGCGGGCTCCCAAGCGGCTGTGGCCACGATCGACGTGTTCGGGGCCGTCGACCAGCAACTGCTGGACGCAGTGCGTGCCCTTCCCGATGTGATCCAAGTCTCGGCGTTCGAAGCATGAGCAATCCCGAATCGGTGCTGGAGCCCTTCGCTGGCTGGCTGGTGAAGTCCGAATGGGCCGACCGGGTCATCAGCCGCGCCTACGACAACCTCACACCGGGCCAGCGCCGCTCGATCGCCAGGGAGAACCCGTACAGCTACGTGAACGTGACCCGCAGTAGCGAGGACCTGCTCGACGACGAGTACCTGTCCCTGGATCATCTTGTGACCCAGGGCGCAGCCGCCCTGACCCGCCTGCTCGATGCCGAGGTGTTCGCCCCGACCGGGCGCCGGGCCCTGTACCTGTACCGGCTGACCCATGCCCGGGGCTCCCAGACCGGCCTGATCTGCGCAGTGGCGGTCAGCGGCTTCGAGGAGGGTCGCATCCGGATACACGAGGGCGTGCGCGAGGACCGCACGGAGCTGCTCACCGCCCACCTGATGGGCGTCGGCGCCACATCGCACCCGGTGGCACTGGCAGTGAGAGCCTGGGCGGACTCGGAGTACGCGGAACGGCTGGACGAGGTGGCCGCGGCGGCACCGCCCGATCTCGAGTTCGGCTCGAACCTTGTCAGTCACCAGATCTGGACGGTGCCGGCCGAGATGACCGACCGGCTGCTTAAGGCGCTGGCCGACAAGGTTCTCTACGTGACCGATGGACACCACCGCTCGGCCGCCGCGCAGCGAGCGCTCCAGCGCGATCCCGGCAATCCGGTGCTCACACGGACCCTGGCCGCGGTGTTTCCCCACAGCCAGCTGCACGTCGAGGCCTACCACCGCGTCGTAGCCGACCAGCGCCACGACAATCGCGACGACCTCCTGTGGGCCCTCCGCTCCAGGGCCAGCTACATGGGTGGAGAACTGGAGCGGGTGGAAGGCGCAGAGGACGCACGGCCCAGATGGCGGGGCGAGGTGGGCGTGTACGCCGCGGGCAGCTGGCACCGGCTGACGCTCCCCCCGCCGGACTCCGAAGCGGGTGCCCTCGATTCGCTTGACGTCGACCGGCTGCGGCGACTGGTGATCGACCCGGTTCTGGGTGCCGACGAGTTGGCGGCTACCGGCACGGTTGACTACGTGCCCGACACCGCCGGGCTGGACGAGTTGGTGCGCCGCTGCGATACAGGCAGCCGGGTCGGCTTCGTCATGTACCCGCTGTCGGTGGATGAGCTGCTGGCCGTAGCCGACGAGGGCAGCAAGATGCCGCCCAAGTCAAGCTTCTTCTACCCCAAGCCCCGGGCCGGAGCCTTCCTGCGAGTGCTGGGGCAGGGAGCCACCGCCCACCTCACCCCGTCCTGAGAGGCCGGCCGGAAGTCACTGCCGGGCCATCTCGGCCCGTGCCGTGTTGACGTTGTCGCGGCGGGTCCGCGGCGCCAGCTGGATCTCGACCTCGTGCAGCGTGCCCGAGAAACCGAACGGCCCCACGTAGCGATCCGACACCGCCGAACCGTAGTCACGGCCGATGCTGGTGCCGACCGCAGAGATGATCCCCATGAACACCGGCAGGTCGCACCGCCCGCACTCCGCGCCGTCGATCGCGATCTCCAGCGTGCCCGTATCACGGCTGGTGCGTTTGAGGCGCATCGAAAGGGTTGCGTCCCCTGCGGGCACCTCCGTGCCGGACTCCAGCACGGTGTGATCGCCGAACGCGTTGTAGTCCACGACGAGCCGGTTCCCCTGCACGAACATCGAGACCCCTGCGCTGGCCGTGCCGGTCGCCCAGATCACGCCCTCGTCGCCGACGGCCCGGGTCACCCGGGCATCCAGAGCGAAGCTGCGCCCGCCTGGAGCGGCCGCGGTCGCCACCGCGATGGGCGACATCGGCGGCCGGTAGCGGTAGCGCCGGTGCACGGGATGGGGCGAGCGGTCATCGAGGCGGGGTGAGAACATCCCGACCCAGCTGTCGTCGAGGGGCAGCACCCCGTTGCGCTCGGCCTCGCTCCACCACAACTCGATCAGCTCGGCCAGCTTCTCAGGCCGTCGCGCGGCGAGGTCGTCGCACTCGGACCAGTCCACCGACAGGTCGTACAGCTCCCACTGCTCCGTGTCGAAGTCGTCGCCCACAATGTGGCGGCACACCGCCTTCCATGAGCCGGCTACCAGGGCCCGGGAGCCGGACATCTCGAAGTACTGCAGCGTGTTGGTGGCGGGATGGTCGGCGTCGTGCAGCACCGGCGCGAACGAGTGGCCGGTCACCGGCATCTGCTCGAGGCCCTTGTACACCTCCGGCGGGGTGACCCCCAGCAGCTCGTAGACGGTGGGAACGACGTCGGAGACGTTGACGAACTGATGCCGCATGGTGCCCCGCTCGGCCGCAGCGATGCCCTCGGGCCAATGGACCACCAGCGGCACGTGCACACCGCCCTCGTGGGTGTTCTGCTTGTACCACTTGAACGGGCTGTTGCCGCACTGGGCCCA
>VXWX01000104.1 GCA_009835735.1 Acidimicrobiaceae bacterium | reverse complement strand
ACCGGGTGCACTCCACCGAGAAGTACCGGGCCAACGCGGTGCGCAAGTACCCGGAATGGAACGCGCCGCCGCCGGACATCAAGACGACCCCGCCACCCAGCGCGTCGATGCCGATCCCCTACCGGCACTGAGAGCCACGCGCCGGGGTCTGTCTGGCGGGGCGTCTCAGCCCTTGACGAGTTCCACCGCCTGGCGGCACTCCTGCTCCGAACGGGCGGCCACGTTCAGCATCGTGACCGGCGACTCCTCCCAGGCCTGCAGCCGCTCCCGGATGCGCTCGACCGGGCCCACGAGGGAGATCTCATCGGCGAATTCCTCGGGAACGGCCGCGATGGCCTCGTCCCGGCGCCCCTCGAGGAAGAGCCGCTGGACCTCGTAGGCCGCCTCCTCGTATCCCATCCGGGCCATCAGCTTGGTGTGGTAGTTCTGGCCCTCGGCTCCCATGCCGCCGATGTAGAAGCCCAGGTTGGCCCGCACGGGCCAGAGGGCGTCGGCAATGCTGTCGAAGCCGCAAACCCTGAGCGTCGTGTGCACCGCGATCTCGAAGCCCTCGGGGGCGGCGGCGAGCTGCGAGGCATACACCTCTGGGCGCATCGGCGAGTAGTACAGCGGAAGCCAGCCGTCGGCGATGTCGACGGTCTGGGCCACATTGCGGGGCCCCTCGGCGCCGATCCAGATCGGGATGGATCGCAGCGGGTGGGTCATCACCTTGAGCGGCTTGCCGAGGCCCTCCGCGCCCGGACCGGTGTAGGGGTGCTGGAAGTGCTCACCGGCGAATTCGAGTGGGCCGCTGCGCTCAAAGACGCGCCGCAGGATCTCGACGTACTCCCGAGTCCGGGCCAGGGGCCGCACCGAAGGCTGGCCGTACCAACCCTCCACCACCTGGGGCCCGGAGACGCCCAGCCCGAGGATCGCCCGCCCGCCGGATATGTGGTCGAGGGTGATGGCGTGCATGGCTGTGGCCGTGGGGGTCCGGGCCGCGAGTTGCGCGATGCCGGTGCCGAGCCGGATCCGCTCGGTGGCCGCGGCAATCAGCACGAGCGGCGAGAACGCGTCGGAGCCCCAGGACTCGCCGGTCCAGGCCGCGTCGAACCCGGCCCGCTCGGCCGCGGCGGCCAACTCCACCACGCCGTCGGGCATGGCCCGGCTCCAGTAGCCCAGCGTCAGGCCGAGTTGCACGCCGGGCACGCTAACGGCCCCTGTCCACTGCCCGCTGTCGGGTCACCGGCCCTGGTAGCTTGGGCTGCGGTTCTTGGCGGGCGGTGACAACACCATGACCGTGAGATCCCCCTGCCGTTCGTCTCGTCCGGCCCGCCGGCGCCGCTGGCTGGCCGTGCTCGCGCTCCTGTGTACGGTCGCGGCCGCGGCAGGGTCCGCCTCCGCCCAGAGCGACGAGGAGATCATCAGGCAAAGCCGGCAGGTCGTCAGAGACACCAAGGCCCAGCGCGAGGCGCTGGATAGGGCGGCGGAGGCCGCGGCCGGGAGCCTCGACGCGGCTACGGCCGAGGCCGAGGACCTGATCGACGCGCTGAACAAGGCTCAGGCGTCGGTTGACGCCCAGCAGGCAGCCCTCGACGAGGCCGAGCGGGCCGTGATGGACGCCGAGGCCATAGTGAAGGAGGCCGAGGCCAGGATCTCGGAACTGGAGGACGAACTGCTCGCCACCCAGGAGGGTCTGCGAGAGGCGGTGATCGAGTCGTACGTCTCTTTCCAAGCGCCGACCGGAACGTTCAGCGTGCTCGGCTCGGACCCGTGGCAGAACGCCCACGAGGAAGCATTGGCCGGGTTCGCCACAGGCAGCCGGATCGACGACATCGACGAGTTGCGCCGGATAGGCGAGGAGTTGGAGCGCTGGCGGCTCCAAGCCGTCGAAGCGGCCGACGCGGCTGAGGCTCACCGCCGTGCGGCGGCCCTGATCCTCGCCGACCTGCGAACGGCCGTCGACCGCGAGGCCGAATTGTCGGTGGCGGCCGAGGAGCGTGTCGAGAGGCGCCTGTACGAGGTCCAGACGATCAGGCAGCTGGACGCGGACTTGGCCGCGGAGATCGAGGCAGCCGAGCGCCGAGTCGCCGACGCGCTGGCCCGCCAGCGGGCCGAGGAGGAGGCCCGCCGCCGGGCAGAGGAGGCGCGGCGCAGAGCCGAGGAGGCCCGTCTCAGGGCCGAGCAGGAGGCGGCCGAGGGACGGGCCCTGGCCGAGTCGGTGGACCCGTCCGATTCGGGCTTGCCGCTCGTCTGGGTGCGCGGCTTCGAGGTGCATGAACAGATTGCGGATGCGGTCGACGGCCTGGTCGCAGCCATGGAAGCGGAGGGCTTCAACCTGGGCGGTTGGGGATACCGGACCGCCCAGGAGCAGATCAACCTGCGCCGGTCCAACTGCGGCACGTCGGAATGGGAGATCTGGAGCAAGCCCTCCAGCACCTGCCGCCCCCCCACCGCTCGGCCGGGCCGGAGCAACCACGAGAGGGGCCTGGCCATCGACTTGACGAACAACGGCCGGCTCATTACCAGCCGCAACAGCGCGGTATTCCAGGCGCTCCAGCGCCTCGCCCCCCAGTTCGGTCTCAAGAACCTCCCCAGCGAGCCCTGGCACTGGTCGGTGGACGGCCGCTGACCGCCCGCGGCCGTGGTGGACGAGCTGCGGGCTAGCCGGTGTGGGTCCAGACGGGGCGGCGCTTCTCGATGAAGGCCTTGGGCCACTCGGCGCCGTCGCCGCGGGCCGCGTTGGTCGCCATGACGTCCATGGCCAGCTCGTAGGCATCGTCGACGGCCATGTCCATCTGGGCGTAGAGGGTCTGCTTGCCGATGCCCTTGGCGTAGCGGCTGCCCCGGGTGGCCCGGCCCAGCAGGTCCAGGGTGGCCTCGTCGAGCTCCGCCGACGGCACCACCCGGTTGACCAGCCCCCACTCGAGCGCGGTGGCCGCGTCGACGGTGTCGCCGGTAAGGGCCATCTCCACGGCCCGCTTGCGGCCCAGAGGCCGTGCCACCGCCACCATCGGGGTGTGGCAGAACAGCCCTCCCTTGCCGCCTGGGGTGGCGAAGGCGGCCTCGGTGCTGGCCACGATCAGGTCGGCGCTGGCCGCCAGCTGGGCGCCGGCCGCGGTGGCCAGGGCGTGAACCTTGGCCACCACCACCTGCGGGATCTCGGCCATGGCCGTCATGGCCGAGGTGCACAGGGCGAACAGCTCTCGCAGGTCGGCCTCGGTCATCTCGGCCATCTCGGCCAGGTCGTGGCCGGAGGAGAACACCGGCCCGTTGGCGGCGAGCACCACTCCGGCCACATCGCTTTCGGCGCCGGTGGCTCTCAGAGCCTCGTCGAGTTCGGCGAGCATCTCCGACGAGAGGCAGTTGCGCCGCTCGGGCCGGTTGAGCGTGATCGTCACGTAGCGGTCGTCCCGCTTGTACAGCAGGTTCTGGTAGTCCATGGAAATGCCTCCGGGAACGCCTCGGGTCGCGGGCGGGCCCGTTCTAGTCTGCCAGAGCGGGCAGCACTTGTTCAGCCGTCAGTTGGACGCTCGACCAGGCCTCGTCAATCGGCATGCCGCCCACCAAGGGGTGAAGGGCCAGCGTGCCGGTGCTGCGGGCCAAGTCCACCGCCTCGGCCGGCGTGAGCACCCGGTAGATGCCCTCGGCTCGCAGTTCCTCGACGGTGGTGGCCTTGGAGCACACAGCCGAGGTCTGGCCGGGGGGCTGCCAGCCCTTGTAGGTCATGGCCTCGAGCATGAAGCACTCGCCGTGCTCGGCCCACACCCGGTCGGGGTCCTCGGCCACGTTGAGCATCACGACGTGGTCGGGGGCGATGCAGAAGCCCTGGGTGCCGTGGCGCTCGCACTCGGCGTAGTAGAGGGCCTCGATTTCGGGGAACTGTCCGGGGAGCTGCATGGGCAGGCCGAGCCGGGCGGCGCGCCGAGCGGCTGCGGGCGACGAGCCGCCCACCAGCACCATGGGGTGGGGCCGGGTGCGGGGCATGGGAAGCACCTGCACCATCTCGCCGTTGTGCTCGAAGGGCTCGCCCTTCCAGGCGGTGAGCATCACTTCGAGCGCCTCGTCGAGGACCTTGCCCCGGCGCTTCCACTCCTTGCCCATCGCCGCGTACTCCACCGGCCGGTAGCCGAGGCCGGTGACGATCACGAGCCGGCCCGGGCTGACCAGGTCGATGACCGCGATGTCCTCGGCGGCCCGGATCGGGTCGTGCAGCGGCAGCAGCAACGCGGAGATGGTGACCATGAGGTTGTCGGTGCTCGACAGGATCATGGCCGCGTTGAGCAGGGGCGTCGGGCACCAGGCCATGGGGCTGCTGTGGTGCTCCTCCAGCGACACCGCGTTGAAGCCGCGGCCGTCGGCGTAGCGGGCGATCTCCAGCCCGGCCCGGTACCGGTCGCTCATCGCCTCCCCGTCGGTGGGGTCGGGCGACACGAAGTTGAAGCGGATCAGCGAGAAGGCCATGGCCCCAGTCTGCCCGCCGGATCGGGCGGTGCGCTCAGGTCAGCTGAGGATCCCGGTGGCGTGCATGCGGTTGATGGTGCTGACCACGGCCCTCAGCGAGGCCGACACGATCGACTCGTGCAGGCCCACGCCCCAGGTGGTGTAGCGGTCACCGGTGTCGACTTCCACGTAGGCCGCCGCGGTGGCGTCGCTGCCGGTGCCGATGGCGTGCTCGTAGTAGTCGTGGATCTTGCCGGCGAAGAGTCCGTTGGCCTGGAGGGCGGTCACGAACGCGTCGATCGGCCCGTTCCCGGTCCCCGCGATCGTGCGCTCCTCGCCGGCGACGTGCAGCCGGGCCTCGAGATCGGTTCGGGATTCTCCGATGGTGTCGGTGGTGGCCCGATGGCCGATCAGCTCGACCCAGGGCCGCTCGGGCTCCACGTAGGAGGACATGAACCGGCGGTGGATCTCGTAGGAGGTGATCTCGGTGCCGGTGTCCTCGGTGACGGTCTGGATCTGCTTTGAGAAGTCCACCTGGAGGCCCCGGGGAAGGTCCAGGCCGTACTCGTGCAGCAGCACGTAGGCCACGCCGCCCTTGCCCGACTGGCTGTTGACCCGCACGACCGCCTCGTAGCTGCGGCCGAGGTGTCTGGGGTCGACCGGAAGGTAGGGCACATCCCATACGTCGTACTCCCCTATGAGGGACTCGCCCGGCGCTACGTCGTAGATGGCGGCCATGCCCTTCTTGATGGCGTCCTGATGGCTGCCGGAGAAGGCCGTGTACACGAGGTCGCCCACATAGGGGTGGCGCTCGGGAACCGTCATGCGGTTGGCGTACTCGAACACCCGGCGGGCCTCCTCGATGTCGCTGATGTCGAGCTCGGGGTCGACGCCCTGGGTGAACAGGTTCAGCGCGATGGTGACGACGTCCACGTTGCCGGTGCGCTCGCCGTTGCCGAACAGGGTGCCTTCCACCCGGTCGGCGCCGGCCATGATCCCGAACTCGGCCGCGGCCACTGCGGTGCCCCGGTCGTTGTGGGGGTGCAGCGACAGCACGATCGAGTCCCGGTCGCGGATGTCGCGGTGGAAGCGCTCGATCATGTCGCCGTAGATGTTGGCCGACGACATCTCTACGGTGGCCGGCAGGTTGAGGATCAGGGGCCAGTCGGGCGTGGGGCCGATCACGTCCATGACCGCCTCGCACACCTCCACGGTGAAGTCGGGCTCGGTGCCGGTGTAGCTCTCCGGCGAGTACTCGAAGCGGATGCCGTCGGCGTCGCCGGCCTTCCGGGCTCTGTCGAGGCCGCGCATGCACTGCTCGGCGCCGTTCACTGCGATCTCGACGATGCCGGCCCGGTCGGTGCGGAACACCACCCGTCGCTGGGTGACGGAGGTGGAGTTGTAGAGGTGCACGATGGCCCGGGGCGCCCCGGCCACGGCGTCGAAGGTGCGCTCGATGAGTTCGTCGCGGGCCTGCGTGAGCACCTGGATGGTGACGTCGTCGGGGATCCGATCCTCTTCGATGAGCTTGCGGCAGAAGTCGAAGTCGGGTTGGGAGGCGGCCGGGAAGCCCACCTCGATCTCCTTGAAGCCCATGTCGACGAGATGGTCGTACATGCGCTGCTTGCGGGGGATGTCCATCGGGTCGACGAGGGCCTGGTTGCCGTCGCGCAGGTCGACCGAGCACCACAGCGGCGCCTTGGTGATCCGCCGGTCCGGCCAGGTCCGGTCGGCCAGCTCCACGGTGGGGTAGGGCCGGTACTTGGTGAACGGCATGGTCTTTGGCGAGGGCATCGTCTTGTCCTTTGGCGGGGGTGTTCGGGTTCGGGTCCCAACAAGCACAAATCCCCCCGGCCAGAGGCACGAGGGGATCGGCGAGCACCGATATGTGGCGCTCGCCTACACGAGAAGCAGGAGGTCGGCGAAGGTGGTCACGGCCACCAACACTAGCCCCCTCGGCGCTCCCGTCCAACACGCCAGCGACGACCACCGCGGGCATCCCGGTACCGGGCGTGCGTTCCGGGTGCAATCCGCGCCATGCTTGGGGAGTGAGCTATCTGGTCTGGGAGGCGACGCTGCCCGATCTTCGGTCGCCCATCCTGGTGACGGCCTACCAGGGCTGGTTCGACGTGGGCGGGGCGGCGACGGGCGCCCTCGAGTGGTTGAGCGAGCGCAGCGACTCGATCAGGGTGGCCCACATCGACCCCGAGGAGTTCTTCAACTTCGCCGAGCAGAGGCCCACCATCCGACTGCGCGACGAGCGGCGAGACATCGTGTGGCCCTCCAACGACGTGCACGTGCTGCGCCCCCCGGATGCCCGCCACGACCTTGTGCTGGTGGTGGGCGCGGAGCCGCAGTTGAAGTGGCGCTCCTACGCCGAGGTGGTCGTCGAACTGGCGACGCGGAGCGGGGCCGCCGCTCTGGTGACGGTGGGCGCGCACATCGCCGACATACCTCACACCCGCCCCTTCGGGGTAACCGGCTCCACCACCGATTCGGGCCTGGCTGAGGCCTGGGGGCTGGACCAGCCCTCCTACGAGGGCCCGACCGGGATAGTGGGCGTGCTCCACGAGCGCTTCGAGAGGTTTGGGATTCCAGCCGTGTCGCTGCGGGTGGCGGTGCCCCACTACGTCTCGGGCGCGCCGAACCCCAAGGGGGCCCGCGCCCTGCTGGAGCGATTCGAGCGTGTGACCGGGCTGCCCACCGGCTGGTCCGAGCTCGACGAGGCCGCGGCGGAGTGGGAGCAGCGGGTCAACGACGCCATGAACTCCGACGACGACGTGGTGGCCTACGTCAAGCGCCTTGAGGCCCGAGCCGACGCCCGGGCCAAGCGCAGCGTCCCCAGTCCCGACGATCTCGGCGCCGAGTTCGAGCGCTTTCTGCGCCAGCAGGACACATCCGGCTGACAGAGCCAGGAGGGAACGACATGTCCGTCACCGCGATCGAGACGCCCACCACCATCCACCGGGGCGAGGAGGAGATCCCGTGGGCGGACGCCGGGGGCGGCATCGAGCTCAAGGTGCTGATGGTGCGCGACGACGAGGGCCTGTGGATCGTGCGCAATCGGTTCGCCCCCGGTGTGGTGATCCAGACCCATCGCCACACCGGCCCGGTGTACGCCCATACCCTCAGCGGCGCCTGGAAGTACCTCGAGTACCCGGAGGTCAACCGGGCCGGATCGTTTCTGTTCGAGCCGGCCGGCAGCGTTCACACGCTCTCCACGCCGGACGAGAACACCGAGCCGACCGACGTGTGGTTCCAGATACACGGGGTGAACCTCAACCTCGACGCCGACGGCAACGTGGAGTCGATAACCGACGGACCGGGCGTGCTGGCCGCCTACTACGCCATGTGCGAGGCCCAGGGCCTGCCCCGCCCCAACGTCGTTACGTAGAGAAGCTGCCGGAGCTAGAGGCCGAAGGAGCCGTCGAAGCGGGTCTTCCAGCTGCCGGCGGCCACCGTGCCCCCGTCCACGAGGATGGATTCTCCGGTTACGAAGCTGGCCATGTCCGAGGCCAGGAACACGATCACCGACGCACATTCGTCTGCATGGCCCTTGCGGCGCAGCGGGGTCGGAAACAGCCCCTCCATCAGGGAACTGGACTGCTCGGCCAGCACCTCGTCGCCGGGCGTGGGCATCATGTCGGGCGCCACACAGTTCACCCGGATACCCCGATGCCCGTACTCCAGGGCCAGGGTCTTGGTGAACTGCTCCACCGCCGCCTTCATGGCCGCGTACACGCCGAACATGGGGGCGGCGTGGTACGCCTCCACCGAGGTGACGTTGATGATTGCGCCGCCGTCGGACATCAGCGGGATCCCGTGCCGCACGCAGTTGGTGACGGTGGAGAAGTTCTCCCGGATCAGGGTGTGCTCCCCCTTGGGGGAGGTGTCGTCGAAGCGGGCCCGGAAGGTGCCGCCCGCGTTGTTGACGAGCACATCGATGGGACCGAGCTCGTCGCGGGTGCGCTGCATGAAGGCGGCCACCGCGTCGTCGTCGCGGGCGTCGAGCACGTCTGACAGGCAGCGGCGGTTCGCCGACTCCACCTGCTGGACCACATCGGGCAGCAGGGTGGGATCCTTGTCGAAGACCGCCACGTCGGCGCCGAAACGGGCCAGGGCCATCGCGGTTGCGGCGCCGATGCCGCGGGCCGCGCCGGTCACCACCGCCACCCGGTCGGTGAGCAGGATGCTGTCGGGGGCCAGAGCCATGCGTCTCCCTTCGATCCCGGCTGACGATACTGCCCAGGTGCGGCCAGTAGGGTTGCTGGCCCGCAGCCAGTGCAACAGGTAGGAGAGAGCCGTGGGCGACTTCGTTCGAGTCGAGACCAGCAGCGGAGTGGCCACCATCCGCGTCGACCGGCCCAAGATGAACGCCCTCAACCCCCAGGTGCTCGCCGAGCTGACTGAGGCCGCCAACGCGGTCGGGGCCGACCCCGATGTCAGGGCGGCCGTGATCTGGGGCGGGCCCCGGATCTTCGCGGCCGGCGCCGATATCGGCGGCTTCACCGGCCTCGCTCCGGCGGAGGCCCAGGCGCTGTCGCGCCAGTTCAACGACGCCTTCCTGGCGGTTGAGAATATGCCCCAGATCACGGTGGCGGCCGTCAATGGCTATGCGCTGGGCGGCGGCATGGAGCTGGCCATGGCCGCCGAGTTCCGGGTGGCGGCCGACGACGCGGTGTTCGGCCAGCCCGAGATCAAGCTGGGCATCATCCCCGGTGGCGGGGGCACCCAGCGCCTTCCCCGACTCGTCGGCATAACCAAGGCCAAAGAGATCATCTACACGGGCCGCAACGTGTACCCCGACGAGGCCCTCGACATCGGCCTCGTCTCGGCGGTGCATCCCGCCGAGGAGACCTACGACGCGGCCGTCGAGATGGCCGCCGGCTACGCGGCCGGGCCCGCGGCGCTGCGCATGGCCAAGCAGGCCGTGATGGACGGCCTGCCCCTATCGCTGGCCGACGCGGTGGCCCGCGAGACCCACCACTTCGGCGAGTGCTTCACCACCGACGACACCGCCATCGGCGTGGCCAGCTTCCTGGAGAGGGGCCCCGGCAAGGCGACCTTCACCGGCCGCTAGCGCGAGACCCCGGAGCAATCAGGCGACGTCGAGGCGGTTGAGCCTGACCGCGGCCAGTATCAGGCCGGCGACCGATACCGCAGCCAGAACTACGAGTGCGGTGGTGGTCGTGTAGGGGTCGAAGCCATAGTCGATCCCGCCAAGGTGGCTCAGCACCGACCGGGTGTAGCCCCTTAGCGACAGGCGGGCCGCGAAGTCGCCGAGCCCCACGGCCAGGCCCTCCCACAGAAGCACGTAGCCGATGCCCCAGATGATCGGCTTCTTGAGTAGCAGGCCGACCAGCACGAACAGCGACGAGTAGGCGGCGGTGCCCAAGGCGGCCGCGGCCGCGGCGGCAAGAGCCAGGTCAGCGGACCCCGCGACCCCGTCGGCCGCCAGCCAGCCGCCCGCCGCGGTCGGGATCACCGTCAGGGGCAGTGCCGCCGTGGCCGCGGCCGCGGCCGCCCCGGCTACCACCGGGGCGCGGGCCATAGGGCGTAGCCAGAGGTAGACGAGGGTGCCGTCCTCGCGGGTCTCCCCCAGCACGGACGAGCCGAACACCAGCGACACGATGGGCACGATGATGATCAGCCCGAAGCCGTCGGCGTAGCCGGCGCCGTCCCTCAGCAGCTCGGCCGCGCTCTGCCCGCCGTCGCCGGCGTTGAGGCCGACCACCCAACCGACCAGCATCATCAGCGCGCCCAGCGCGCCCAGCGCGACGATCTTTCCGGGGGTGAGGACTTGGCGGACCAGCACCTGGTAGGTCAGCGCCGCGGCCCGGAGGCTGGGCACATGGCGGCGGGTCCGGGGCGGGGTCGGCGCAGTCATCGCTTCTCGATCCCGGAAAGGGACGGCTGATGAGTCATCGCTTCTCCACCAGGTAGCGGAACACCGACTCAAGGTCCTCGTCGAGGGGGACGACCCGTGACAGGCGGGCCTCAAGGCGCTGCGCCAGCGGAGCGACCTCCCGCCCCAGGCGGTCGACGTCGCGTGTGTCCACGACGAGGGAGTCCGCGCCGACGCTGACTCCCACGGCCGTGCCCGACTCCACCAGAGCGGCCGCGAACTGCCGGGGCCGGTCCACGGCGATGCGGATGCGGTGGGGGCGGTCGTCCATGAGCTCGCGCAGCTCGCGGTAGTCGCCGGTGGCAGCCAGGCGTCCCTGGGCGATCACAAGGATCCGGGAGCCGAGGCGGGCGACCTCCTCGAGGACGTGGCTCGACACCAGCACGCATCGGCCCTCATCACCCAGCCCATGGAACAGCTCGATCATGCGGCGCCGCTGCACAGGGTCCAGCCCGGTGAGGGGCTCGTCGAGGATCAGTACATCGGGGTCGTGCACCAAGGCGGCGGCCAGCTTCACCCGCTGGCGCATGCCCTTGGAGAAGCCCGACACCCGCTTGGAGTCGTCGGGGTCGAGGTCCACCACTCCAAGGGCCCGCCGGGCGGCGGGCTCCGGCTCGGCCACCGCCTCGGTGGCCGCGGCCAGGGTCACGAACTGCAGGGCGCTGAGCCGGTCGAACAAGCCGTCCTGCTGCGGGGCGAGGCCGATGCGGCCCCGGACGTCGCGGTCGCGGCGGGCGTCGGCGCCCAGCACCCGGACGGTGCCCTTGGTGGGCGGGGTAAGCCCGCACATCACCCTGAACAGGGTGGACTTGCCGGCGCCGTTGGGCCCGAGCAGGGCAGTGACGCCGGCCCGAACGGAGAAGCTCACATCGGACACCGCCACGACGTCCCCGAACACCTTCGACACGCCGTTCACCTCGACCATGGCCGCACCATTACTCGGCGGCGCGGGAGGGGGTGGGATAAGGCTCATCGGCTCAGCGCCAGTCGCCGGTAACGCCACCACACCACGGCCGAGCCCAGGGCCACCCACGCGAAGTTGGCCGCCACCACGAACATGGTGGACAGCTGTTCCCGTCCGGCCCCGGGCTGGAATGCATCTTCTTCGGGGGACTCGGGCGCTCGGAAGGGATCCAACCCCTCGACGCCGTAGATCCGGTTCTTGAGCTCGTCGGCGATCCCCCCGAGGTCAAAGGCGTAGACCTGCGCGCTCATGTCGGCGGCCTCCACCAGCGCCAGGGTCGCGAAACCACTGCCCCACAGCAACACGACCACGCCAATGGTCGCGAAGAGCCGCCGGTCGGTGAGGCTGGCCGCGGCCAGGCTGGCCATGGTGAACGCCGCGGAGATGGCCCCACCGGCCGCGATGATGCGCACGAAGATCTTGATCCACTCGATGAGCCCGTCGGGCCCTGAGCCCTCGATGGTGCGGGCCACCAGCAGGAACAGCACAGGCCCCATCGTGAGGACGGCCAGCGCGACGGCCACGGCCAGCGCCTTCGAAGCGAGGTAGCTCCACCGCTGCAGCGGGGTCGACAGGTACAGCTGGAGCATCCCGTTGCGGCGGTCGGCCACCAGGATGTCGGGCACGATGATGGCGCAGTAGAAGAACAGGGCGGTGGTGATGAAGCCGTAGTACTCGTGGTAGTCGGGCAGTATCTCGTCCTCGATCATGTCGATGTCGAGCACGACGGCCAGCCCCACGAACACCACCGCCGGCACCAGGGCGATGACCACCGCGAGCCACGGCAGGATCTTGTGCCGGGCCGCCCGGCCCAGCCCCAGGGTGTGGCGCACCGAGTAGCGCACCACCGAGCGGATCGACCCGGGCAGCCCGGTGCGGGGCCCGTCGTAGGACCGGTAGCCCCGGTCGATGATCTGAGCGGCCTCGCCGGCCGCGGCCGGGCTGGAATTCGGTGCCGGCGTGTCGCTCATCGGGCGGCGTCCTCGAAGAGGTCCTCGAGCGTGCGGCGCCGGGTCTCGAGGCGGCGGATGCGGGCGCCGGCAGCGGCCACCGCGTCGCGGGACCGGTCACAGAGCTCCTCAAAGGCCGCTCCCCGCAGCGCCAGCGTGGCCTCGTGGCGGCGGACGTCGATCCCGCCGGCCTGCAACGCGGCCTCCACGGCGTCGACCGACCCAGCGGGCTCGGCCACATCCACCAGTTCGAGGGTGATCCCGTCACCGGCCCCGATGAGGTCGCTGATGGGCCCACAGGCCACGAGGCGGCCGGCGTCAAGGGCCACGATGTTGTCGCACACCCGCTCGACCTCTTCGAGCTGGTGCGACGACAGCACCACGTTGATCGAGAAGTCCCGGCTGATCTGGCCGATGAGGGTCAGCATCTCGCTGCGCTGTACCGGGTCGAGGCCGTCGGTGGGCTCGTCGAGCAGCACCAGCTTGGGGTCAGAGGCGATGGCCTGGGCCAGCTTGACCCGCTGGCGCTGACCGGTGGACATGGTGCCCAGCGTGCGGAGACGCTCCTCCCCCAGCCCGACCAGCCAAAGCGTGTCCGAGGCGCGGTTGCGGGCCTCCCCGCGGGGCAGGCCCTGCACCTCGGCCAGGTGACGGACGAAGTCGACGGCCCGCATCTCGTCGGGCAGCACGTTGCGCTCGGGCGCGA
>VXWX01000105.1 GCA_009835735.1 Acidimicrobiaceae bacterium | reverse complement strand
CGCCTGTCATACCCAGGCGCTTCATGAACGCCCGGCGGTCGAGCTGGTTGGCCTGATACTGATCGGCGAGCTCGGCGACCTCCGGCCCGTACTCGTCCTTGATCCATGAGGTTCCCATGGATGCCCCCTTCCTGGTATTCGTGACAACTGCGGCCGTTGCACCTCCGGTGCGACAGCGCGGGCGCGACTGTATACCAGAATCACAGACCCGTCCAAGTTGCGGATCGAAGAGTTCGGAGCCCGGCGCCGGCGCTGTGGGTTCGGCTCGGTCAGACGTTGCGTGTCGCCTGGGCCGACGGGTACGCGGCCCGGAACTCGGCCGTCGCGACCGGTGACCAGGCTTCGCCTAGGGGCACGGTCATCTCGACCCGATCCGGGTCGGCACAGGGCCGGCCCTGGGCGACGTGCAGCGAGGTCGAGCCGGCCCGGTGCCGCAGGACGTAGGAGTACACGGTCTGGTAACCGTGGTGGTTGCAGACGCCGGTGTCGCCGTCGTCGTGGGAGCGCTGCAGGGCAAGAACGTCGTCGATCCCGCCGGCCTCATCCAGCCTGCGCTGGGCTGAGGACAGCCGCTTCTGGGTAGTGACGGTGTCGTCGTCATCGGGGTGGGGCTTGAGTACGACATGGTGGTTGGAGCGTGCAGTGGGCCCGGTCAGGACGGTGGCCTCGACGCGGTCGCCCCGCACCTCCACCGCCGCAGCCGCAGCCGCGTCGATCATGATCAGGTTGGCCCACAGGTAGGGCTTCGACTCGACTGCCTCCTGTACGGCCGCGACAGCCGAATCGACGTCGCGGCCCTCGCGCAGGGCGATCTCCGTCAGCTCGTCGTAGTTGGCGTGCCCGTCAAGGGTGCGCACGTTGGAGTCGCAGCACAGCAGCCCGTGCTCGTTGGCACCGATCGAGAACCCGGAGAACTGGTCGAGGTCGGGGTCCGTGCCGGCCCAAGTGGTCACGCCCTGCACGCCGAAGACACTCGGCTCGGTGACGAGCCGGTCGTCGAAGTGGGTCCGGCCGAAGTCCTTGTTCTTGAACAGCAGGTAGTCGCCGTCACCGATTCTCAGCACTCCGGTGGTGCACATAGTGTCCCCTCACCTGCCGGTGGGGCCCTCTAGTCTCGGCCCGATGCGGGCCATGGTAATGACCGACCTGCCGAACGGCGTCTCACGCCAGCGCCTGAGGATGCAAGACCGGCCTCAGCCGCAGCCGGAAGGCCCCTACGACGTTGTGGTGCGGGTCGCGGCCGCCGGGGTGTGCCGCAGCGATCTGCACATACTGATGGGGGAGCTGCCGGTGAGCGTCCCCCATGTCCTCGGCCACGAGAACAGCGGCTGGGTGCATGCGGTGGGATCGATGGTGTCCAGCGTCGGTGTCGGGGACCCCGTGCTCTGTTACCCGTTCGTGGCCGACGGCCTCAGCGCGCCCGAGCGTCGCGGCGTCGACTCGGCTGCGCCCGGGAGGCGCACCCCCGGCATCGACTGCGACGGCGGCTACGCCGAGTACCTGCTGGTGACGGAGCGGTCACTCATCCCGCTGCCCGCCGACGCCGATCTGGCCGCCATGGCCACCCTCAGCGACGCCGGTCTGGCCGCCTACCGTGCCTGCCGCAAGGCGGCGACCGATCTCGAGCCGGGAAGTCTCGCTGTGGTGTTGGGTGTGGGCGGGCTCGGTCACCTCGCGGTGCAGATCCTGCGCTCGACCACGGCGGCCCGGATCCTGGCCATCGACACCCGTGCCGAAGCCCGCGATCTGGCCATGTCATGCGGAGCGCACCACGCCTGCTCACCCACCGAGCTCGCCGCGGCGGCAGGATCGGTGGCCGCCGCCGTGATCGACTTCGTCGGAAGCGACGAGTCGGCTTCCTCCGCCCTGTCCTGTCTCGGATTCGGCGGCTCCTACTTTGCGGTAGGCGTAGGAGGCTCGCTGTCTACCCCGATCTTGCCGCTCGTCGCCAACGAGACCCGGATCGAGGGCGTGTACGTCGGCACCTATCCGGAGCTCGTGGAGCTGACGCAGCTGGCTCTGGGCGGAGATGTCCGCCCCGTCGTCGTGCCCTACGCGCTAAGCGACGCGGACCAGGCATTGCGAGACCTCGCTGGCGGTGCCTTTGTAGGCCGGGCCGTGCTCATCCCCTGAGCGGGACGCTGCCCGGCTGCCCCTACGGTCGGCGAACTGGCAACGTGATCCTGGTCGGGTGATCGGCGTCGTGCAGCACAGTCTGGGTTGCCGGGGCGGCTACCAGGGCGCTCTCGGCCAGGGGCGTTCCGCCCGTGTTGAGGTTGCGGTCCCACTGCGGGAAGTCCGAGCTGGAGATGTCGAGCCGAAGCCGCGACCCGGCCGGGACATGGGCGCCGACCGGCCCCAGCTCGATGTGCAGCTCGTAGACCTCGCCGGGCACCAAGGGCTCCGGGTCGCTCAGCGAGCGGCGGTAGCGGGCCCTCAGGATGCCCTCCTGGAGGTTGACGCTGCGGCCGTCGGGATCGACGACGCACAACCGGGCGGTGAAGTCGGTGTCGGTGGCGGTGCTGGCCGCGTGCAGGGTCACCGACACATCGCCGAGCAGCTCGATGTCGTCCGCCAGGGGCTCGGACGTGTACACGAGGATCATGCGGGACACCTCCGCCTGATGCTGGTCGGCGGGGCCCATCGGGGTGATGGTGTCGAAGCAGCACGAATGGCCGCCCATGCTGGGAATGGGCACGCCGGGGTCGTAGACGAAGATGTCGGGCGGCTCGGCGGTGGCTGCGCGGCGGTCGAGGGTGCCGTCCCCGAACTTGGAGTTGGCCCGGCCGTCCGAGTGGATGAACCAGTCCTCGGCGGCGGTGTCGGAGGGGGGCCACCCGTCGAGGTCTCGCCATCCGCCGTCGAGGGTGAACACCGTCACCGGCGAGTCGAGCACTCCGGTGTCGATGCCCTTGAGCGTGTGGTCGAACCAGCGCAGCTGCCAGTCGTCGATCTCGTTGGTGCTCGGGCCGTCACCGCCGCAGCGGCTCACCGGTGTCCACGGCATGTGCGTCCACGGGCCCACCAGCAGCTTCTGGGCCCCGCGGGCTGCCGCGGTGCCGGCGCCCGCGCGCAACCCGCCGAAGTTCTTCACCGTTCCGCTCAGGAACACGTCCCACCAGCCCCCGAAGTGCAGGGCCGGGACCTCGATGCGGCTGTAGTCGGAGTCGATGCTCCAGCGCTTCCAGTAGTCGTCGTAGGTGCAGTGCTCCACCCAGTCGTAGAAGTAGGGGGCGTAGCCGTCCTGCAGCGGCGGGAACTCCGACAGCGGCAACGACCAGAACCACCCTTCGGCTGCACCGAGCGACGCGCCGAGGGCGTCGACCGCGGCCCGGTCTTCGGCCCGCACGGCCGAGCCGAGGGCCAGCAGATTGGCCCAGTAGCACACAAAGGCGGCCGACAGCGCGCCGCCGTTGTAGGTCCAGCCCTCGTAGTACTGCGAGGCGGTGAAGCCCGGCGCGATGCAGCGCAGCGATGGGGGTCGGGTCACTGCGGCCAGCAGCTGGGTGGCGCCCACATAGGAGAACCCGAACATGCCCACGTCGCCGTTCGAGCCCGGCAGGGTCGCCGCCCACTCGACGGTGTCGTAGCCGTCGTCCATCTCGTGCGCGAACGGGTAGAAGTCTCCGTCGGAGGTGTAGCGGCCCCTGGTGTCCTGGATCACCACCATGTAGCCGTGGGACGCGTACCAGGCGGGATGGGTGTTGCCGAAGGTCGAGACGTTGACTCGCTTGTCGTAGGGACTGCGGGCCAGCAGGACCGGGACGCCGCCCGCGGGTTGATCCGCCGGGCGGTACACGTCGGCCCGCAGCACTGTGCCGTCGCGCATCGCGGCAGGCACGTGCCGCTCGACGGTGACCGGCAATCCGGGAAGGTTCTCGATTGTCATGGCGCCTCTGCGGTGTGTCAGTATCGGCCCGGCCTGACGCGGGTGGACCGCGAACTACCGGGGAGTGTGTCGATGAGCGAATTCAAGCAGGAGCGGTACTACGAGGAGGACTCCGGCGCCGGCGGGATTCCCGCGGCGCAGGTCGCGGACTTCCTGGCCAGCGCCGACAGCACCTGGCTGCTCAAGCTGGCCCACCTCAAGGCCGACGGCTGGCCCATGGTGGTCCCGCTCTGGTACCAGTGGGACGGCGAGGCGTTCCTGGTGGTGGGGCGCAAACGCTCCGAGTGGGTAGATGACCTGCGACGCGATCCCCGCTGCGCGGTGTGCATAGAGGAGCTGGCCCACCCCCGGATCCGCAAGGTGCTGGCCCAGTGCACGGCCGAGATCGTCGAGGGCCCGGCCGTGGGCGAGGGCTCGCAGTGGGTGCCCGTGGCTGAGGAGATGGCCGTCCGCTACACCGGGCCGGACGGGCCGGAGCAGCTCAAGATGTCGTGGAGCTGGGAGCGATACCTCGTGCGGCTCGTGCCGCGTGACGGCCGCCTGGTGACCTGGCAGGGGGCCGACTGGGCGCTGCGCTACTTCGATCCCGGCCAGCGCCCCGACCTCGAAGCCCAAGCGGCGGCGCGCTCCCAGTGACGAGGCCTCCCGCCGACCGGGCCGATTCTCTGCGCCGGTCGGAGATCAGGGTCCTCTTCGACGCCGCCGCTCGTCTCGGCGACGACGTGATCAGGTTGGAGGTGGGCGAGCCCAGCTTCACCACCCCCGTCCATGTCATCGAGGCGGCGGCCAAGGCTGCTCGCGACGGCCACACCGGCTACGGCCCCAACGGGGGCCTGTTGAGCTTGCGTGAACTTCTCGCCGAGAAGCTTCGAAGGGTCAACGGCATCGAAGCCTCCACCGATGAGATCGTGGTGACACCCGGGGCCATGAACGCGCTGTACTCGGTGTATCTGGCTCTGCTGTCCGCCGGCGACGAGGTGCTGCTGCCAACGCCGGGCTTCCCCAACATGGACGAGACCATCCGGCTTCTGGGGGGAGCGCCGGTGTTCTACCCCCTGTCGGCCGACGCCGGCTTCCTGCCCGATGTGGGGGCACTCGAGGCGCTGGTGACGGAGCGGACGAGGATCCTTTTCGTCAACACGCCGGCCAACCCGACCGGTGCGGTGTATCCGGCCCCGCTGATGGGCGACCTCGTGGAGTTCGCCGCACGCCACGACATCTGGCTGTTGTGCGACGAGGTGTACGACGAGATGGTGCTGTCGCCCGGCTGCGTGCACACGGCGGCCGCGCCCTTCGATACCGACGGGCGAGTGATCACCGTTTGCAGCTTCTCCAAGGTGTACGCCATGACCGGATGGCGGGTGGGGTATGCGGCCGCTCCGCGACCGGTGGCCGATCTGCTGCGCAAACTCCAGGAGCCGCTGGTGTCGTGCCCCAGCACCATCTCCCAGAAGGCGGCCGAGGCTGCCCTCACGGGACCGCGTGCCCCCTATGACGAGATGCTGGCCGCCTACCGGAACCGCCGGAGCGCCGCCCTGGACGCCGCGGCCGCGGCCGGCGTGGGGGCGGTGGCGTCCGACGGCACGCTGTACATGCTGCTGGACGTCTCCGCGGCGGGCGTCGACGACCTCGAATTCGCGCTGGGCCTCCTGGAGTCCCAGTCGGTGAGCGTGGCGCCCGGCTCGGTGTTCGGTCCCGGCGGCCGGGGCTGGGCCCGCATCTCTCTCGCCGCGGAGGAGTCCGCGATCACCGAGGGCGTCCGTCGCCTGGCCAAGGCACTGCACGCGTAGGGAGAACCAAGAAGGGAGACAGCGCCATGAACGCGACGCAAGCGAACGTCATGGTCGAGCGAGTCCGCGCCTATCTCGACGGGCGGGACGGCGAGGTGCTCGAGTTGGCCCGAGACCTGATCCGGACCCCGTCGCCCAACCCGCCCGGCGACGAGCGGGCCGTGGCCGACCTGATCACCGAGAGGCTTCGGGAACTTGGCATCGACGACATAACCCGGGTGGGTGCCGAGGAGACCCGGCCCAACGTGTTGGCCCGCGTGAAGGGCGCGGCACCGGGGCCGACGCTGATCCTGTCGGGCCATCTCGACACCAAGCCGGCCGGCGACATGGACGCCTGGGAGACCGATCCCTGGGACCCCGTGCTGCGTGACGGCGACCTCATCGGCCTGGGCTCCGGCGACATGAAGGCGGCGGTGGCCGGGATGACGTACGCCGCAGCCGCCTTGCACCACGCTCAGGAGGCCGACGAAGCCGGCGGGGGATTCGCGGGCGAGCTGGTACTGGTGTTCACCGCCGACGAGGAGGCCGGCGCCCGGTTCGGATCCAAGTGGCTGGCCGACAATGGCCACCTGGCGGCCGACGCCGCGATCATCGGCGAACCCAGCGGCATCACCTCCGAATGGCAGTCGGTCCACCTGGTGTCGAGGGGTGCGGCCCTGTTCAAGGTGGCCATCACCGGAACGCAGATGCACTCCTCCATCTCGGACCGCCTGCCGTGCGTCAACGCCACCGTGAAGATGGCCCGCCTGATCGACCGTATGGACCGCGAGCTCAAGTCCTATCTCACCTATGACGACCATCCCCTGTGCCCCGTCGGTCCCACCGTCAACGTCGGGGTGATGGCCGAGGCGGGAGTGTTCTACGGCGTGTATCCCGGCAACGCCGAGTTCGCCTGCGATGTGCGGACCCTGCCGGGAATGACCGAGGAGTCGCTCCAGGCAGACATCGGACGCTTTCTGGACGACGCCATGGCCGACGACCCGGACTTGCGAGCAGAGCTGGACTGGTTCCTGACCGTTCCCCCGGTCGAGATCGATGCCGACCATCCGGTGGTGGGAGCCCTCGTGGAGGCGGGTCGCGAGATCTTGGGATTCTCACCTGAACTCGACGCCTTCCCCGGAGCCACCGACGCGCCCTACTTCCAGCTGACCGCCGGCATCCCCACCGTGGCCGCCTTCGGCCCGGGGATGCTGCCGAGGGCCCACAGCCCCAACGAGTACATGGACGCCGACGGCGCGGCCCTGTCGGCCAGCATCTATGCCCTGGCCGCTTTGCGCTATCTGGGCGAGGCCGGGGAGGGATAGGCGATGACCATTCCTACTTCGGAGCTCTGCGCGCGCTACCGGCGAATCTGCGTGTCGGTGGTGTGCGACGCCCTGTACGAGTTGGACCTGCCCGAGCGTGTGCTGCCCAGCGGGCTGAAGCCTCTGCTGCCCGACATGCGCATGGCCGGCATCGCCTACACGCTGGAGGGCCGGGCCATCCGCCCCGGGGTGGGATGGGACCGGGGCCTGGACCGCATCAAGTCGTATCTGGAGATGTTCAAGGAGCTGACGCCGGACTCGGTGCTGGTGTCGTGCAACCCCGACAGCGAGGTGGGCCACTTCGGGGAGCTGACCGGCAACTCGGCCCAGCAGTACGGCTGTACGGGCGTGGTGCTCGAAGGCAACTTGCGCGACCTTGACGGCCTTCTCGACATCGGCCTGCAGGTCTTCTACCGGGACCTGTCGCCGCTCAATGCCATCGGGCGCTGGGAGATGGTGGCCTCGCAGGTGCCGGTGACCATCGGTGGCGTGACCGTGGAGCCCGGCGACTTGGTCGTCGGCGACCGCGACGGAGTCCTGGTGGTGGCCGGATCCGAGGCGGAGCGGGTGTTGCTGCAGTCCGAATCGATTGTCGGGTCCGAGGAGCTGGTGCGGGCCGAAATGCGGGCCGGCGCCACTCCGTGGGAGGGGCTCGAGCGTCATGGCCATATCTGAGGAGGGAGCCGCGCCGGCCGGCGCTGAGCTGACGATTCCCCAGATGGGAGTAGTGGAACAGGTGCTGGTGGTGGAGTGGCTGGTTGAGGACGGCTCGCAGGTGACCGCGGGCGAACCTGTGGTGGTCATCGACACCGACAAGGCCGAGACCGAGTTGGAGGCCCCGGCGTCGGGCCGGCTCCACGTCCTGGTGCCGGCCGGCGACGAAGAGGTGGCGGTGGGAACCGTCCTGGCAACCGTTTCGACAGTATGAGCGAGGCCTTCTCGCTGGAGGGTCGGGTCGCGGTCGTCACCGGCGCGGCCGGCGGTTTGGGCGCGCCCATTGCCGAAGGGCTGGCCGACGCCGGTGCCTTCGTCGTGTGTGCCGATGCGGCTGGCGAGCCCAACGAGGCACTGGCCCAGCGGCTCGGGCCGGAGCGGTCCGAAGCCGTCACCGTGGACGTGCGCGACGAGGTGTCGGTGCTAGCCCTGGCCGAGCGGGCTGCCGCGATCTCCGGCAGCATCGACGTGCTGGTCACGTGTGCCGGGATCGGCGGTCGGGGGCCGGCCGCCGATTACGACGACGAGACGTGGTCCAACGTGATCGCCGTGAACCTCACCGGAGCGTTCCGCACTTGCCGTGCCGTGGGCTGCCGCATGATCGCTCAGCCGCACGGCGGCTCCATCGTCAACATCGCCTCGATCTTGGGTTCGGTCGGCTTCGCCGGCAGCGTCGGCTACCAGGCCTCGAAGGGCGGGGTCGTCCAGATGACCCGCACGCTGGCGGTGGAGTGGGCCCCGCACAATGTGAGGGTCAACGCCATCTCGCCCGGCCACGTGGCCACGCCGCTGGTGCGGCGCCAGTGGGAGACCGAGCCGGAACTGAAGGATCACTTCGAGAGCCGCACCCCGCTGGGCCGCCTGGCCGAGCCATCCGACATGGTGGGTGCCGCGGTGTTTCTCGCCGGGCCTGCGTCGGCCATGGTCACCGGCCAGATCCTCGCCGTCGACGGCGGCTACACCGCGCAGTGACCATGACTCAGCCGGCGCTGGAGCGGTCCGAGGTCCTCGCACTGCACCGGACCATGGTTCTGATCAGGGTGTTCGAGAGCCGTGTCGAGGAGCTGTTCAAGGCGGGCAAGCTTCCCGGATTCGTCCACACCTACCTGGGTGAGGAGGCCATTGCCGCCGGCGTCTGTTCCCGTCTCGGACCCGACGACTACATCACCTCCACCCACCGGGGTCACGGGCACGCCCTGGCCAAGGGCATGTCGCCGGCCGCGCTGATGGCCGAGCTGTACGGGCGGGCCGAGGGCGCCTGCCGGGGCCGGGGAGGGTCGATGCATGTGGCCGACTTCTCGCTGGGGATGCTGGGCGCCAACGGCATCGTCGGCGGCGGATTCGGGATAGCTGCGGGTGCCGCGCTGGCGGCCCGTCACCGCGGCACCGATCACGTGGCGGTGTGCTTCTTCGGCGACGGCGGGATCAACAAGGGAACATTCCACGAGGCACTCAACTTCGCTTCGGTGCACCGGCTGGGCGTGGTGTACGTGTGCGAGAACAACCAGTACGCCCAGTTCACCGCCCGCAGCCGGACCACATCGGTCGAGGACCTGGCTGTGAGGGCCGCTGCCTATGGCATGGCGGGAGCGACTGTCGACGGCAACGACGTCGCCGCGGTGTCCGCCGCGGCGGCCGAGGCGGTTCAGCGAGCCCGGGACGGGGAGGGACCGACCCTGCTGAACATGGTCACCTACCGTCTCGGAGGTCACTACGTGGGCGACGCCGAGGTGTACCGGGACGCCGAGGAAGTGGACGAGCACCGCCGCCGCGATCCGATCCAGCGCTGGGAGGAGGCACTGGCCGAGCGGGGCTGGCTCGAATCCGAGAGCCGGGCGGCGGTGTGGGACGAAGCCGCCGCGAGGGTGCGCGACGCCGAGGAGCGGGCCGAGGTGGGAACCCTCCCAGATCCCGAGAGCGCTCTGGACGATGTGTTCACTCCGGTGCCGGCCGCCACCGCGGGCTTCCAGAGGGCGACCGTCCGGGCTCGTTCGGCCGGCGATTCGGACGATGAGGCGGCCGAGACCCGACGCATGACCTTCGGTCAAGCCACGGTCGACGCCATGGGCAGGGCCATGAGGGCCGACGACAGCGTGGTCGTGCTGGGAGAGGACATCTCCTGGGGCGGCAACTTCGGGCAGTTCCGCGGCCTGGTCGATGAGTTCGCATCCCGCCGGGTCATCGACATGCCCATCTCGGAGGCGATCATTGTGGCCGTTGCCGTGGGGGCGGCCACCGCAGGGTTGCGTCCGGTGGCGTCCATGAGCTTCGTGGAGTTCACGCTGGGGGCCATGGACGAGATCGTCAACCAAGCCTCGAAGTTCCGGTACATGTTCGGCGGCCAAGTGTCGGTGCCGCTGGTGCTGCGGGCCTCCGACGGCGTGCTGCGCTCGTCTGCGTCCCAGCACTCCTCCAGCCTCGAGGGACTGTTCACCCACCTGCCCGGCCTAAAGGTGGTGGCGCCCTCGAACCCGGCCGACGCTAAGGGCCTGCTGCGAACGGCCATCGACGACCCCGATCCGGTCATCTACCTGGAGCACAAGAAGATCACCGCCCAGCGGGGCCCGGTCCCCACCGGCGACTATCGAGTGCCGTTGGGATCGGCGGCAGTGGTCCGCCCCGGCGTCGACGTGACCGTGGTGGCCTATTCGGCGATGGCCCTGAACGCGCTGGCCGCCGCGGAACGGCTGGCCTCCGACGGCATAGACGTCGAGGTGATCGACCTGCGGTCACTGGTGCCGCTCGACTTCGACACCGTCGTGCAGTCGGTGGCCCGCACCCGCCGGGCGGTGGTGGCCCACGAGGCGTGGCGTTTTGGCGGATTCGGGGCCGAGCTGGCCGCCCAGCTGCACTCCGAGCTCTTCGGGGAGCTGGAGGCGCCGGTGGCCCGCGTCGGCGCGGCCTCGGCGCCGATCCCGTTCAGTCCACCGTTGGAGGCTGCGGTGGTTCCCGGTGCCGACGCCGTGGAAGCGGCCGTGCGGACCGTGCTGGGTTAGCGGCCTCGGATCCCCCTTCGCCCCCGTCGGCGGGGGAGTCGACCCACTCGGTGCTCTTGTCGCCGAAGGCCCGGTGGAAGGCGAGCATGGTGTCGCCACAGTGCGATCCGGGCCCGCAGTGCAGGACGCCGGCGGGACGGAAGAAGTAGGTGCCCGCCCCGGCGGTGATCATCTCGTCGGTCTCAGTAGTGCGTTCGCGCAGGACGATCTCGCCGTCGATCACGAAGCACTCCTCATGGTGGGGATGGTGGTGCCAACCGCCGTCGCCGTGGTCCCACTGGCGGGCACCGCCGAGCCAGACGTCGCCGACCGGTCCCCGGCCTAGAGGCTTGACGTGCCGACCGGGCATCTCTGGAACCGGGATCCAGTCCTGCTCGGAAGCTCGTTCGGGCATCAGATCGGCGGGCGGACCCACAAAGGTCGGGTCATATCGCACCGGGGCGGACGTCATCAGCAGGGCAGCGCCGTCGGCTGTGATCCGCAGCCGGGGCACGGTCCGCCCCTTCGGGAGGTGGATGTAGTCCCCGGCCTCCAGGGCGTGGGGTCCGGCCTCGAGCGAGCCCTGGATCACGAAGAGCTCCACGTCGGCGGTGAATGCGCCCCGTGCCTCCGTTCCCCAGCCCGCCCGCAGGCGCACCAGCCGGGTGCTCGAACCCCTCAGGTCGGTCGACAGGATCCGGGCCCCGAGGGCGCCGTCGATCCCGGGGATGGTCATCGGTCTGGTCGGCAGCGAGGCGTCGGGGATCCCGGCCAGGTGCGTGGCCGTTCTATCGACCAGAGCCGGATCAATACCGCCCGCCACGGCAGTCAGCCCTTGCTCTTAGGCGTCGAGCACTTGGAAGCCCACCTCGGCCAAGTCGACGACCGGCGGCAGCGTCGACCACGGGAAGTTGATCCACAGGTCGGTGCGTTTCCACACGTAGTCGCACTTGACCAGCGAGTGCGACTTCTCATAGAGCACCGCCGAGCGGACCTCGGCTACCTCGCCGAGGCAGTAGTCGTGCACCAGCTTCAGGGTGTGGCCGGTGTCGGCCACATCGTCGGCGATGAGGATCTTGGACCGGCGGTGGTCGACGAGGTCAAGTTGGGGGGGCAGCACTACCGGGACCTCCAGGCGCTCGCCGACCCCGGTGTAGTACTCGCAGTTCATCACGTAGACGTTCTTCACGGACAGCGCGTACCCAAGCGACCCGGCGCAGAAGAGCCCGCCCCGGGCGATGGCCAGGATCATGTCGGGCCGGTATCCGTCGTCGGCGATCATGTGGGCCAACTCGCGGACGCCGCTCCCGTAGAGCGCCCAGTCCATCTCCTCCCGTGCCGTACTGTCACCCATGCCTGCCGTCCTCCTGTGGTTCCCGCCGGGTTCGCTAGTTCCTACTAGCTCCCGCCGGCTCGCGGTGGGATGTCCGCTACGCCTGCATGGCTTCGGCGATGCGGCGGTGGTCGCGGAGCATCTGCTCGGTGCCCGAGGCTCGAAGCTCGCCGTCTTCCACGACCAGGCGGCCGGCGACGATGGTGTGGTGCGCCGCCACCGGGCCGCAGCGCAGCCATGCCTCGATCGGGTCGGACCAGGCTCCTGCGAAGGCGACTCCGTCGAGGCGCCAGATCGCGATGTCGCCGCAGGCGCCCACCGTTAGCTCGCCTATCTCGCCAGATCGTCCTAGGCAGGCGGCGCCGCCCCTGGTGGCCATCTCCAGGGACTCGCGGGCGGCGAACAAGCCGGCCCGGCCGGCCTGGCCGTCGCGGAGGCGGGCCATGAGCATGGCGTTGCGGGCCTCGGTCCACATCGAGCCCGAGTCGGCCGACGCCGAACCGTCCACCCCGAGGCCCACCGGCACACCCGCGGCCCGGAGCTCCCGCACGGGCGCCATCCCCGCGCCCAGGATCATGTTGGAGCTCGGGCAGTGGGCCACGCCGGTTCCCCAGCGGCCCAGCCGGGAGATCTCGGCGGCGTCGGGCTGCACGCAGTGGGCGATCCAGGACCGGTCGGTGCCCCAACCGCAGTGCTCGAAGTAGTCCACCGGGCGCATCCCGAACGTCTCCAGGCAGAAGGCGTCCTCACCGATGTCCTCGGCCAGGTGGGTGTGCAGCCGCACGTCGAGGCGCTCAGCCAGCTCAGCGGTGGCCGTCATCAGCTGGGTCGAGACCGAGAATGGCGAGCACGGGGCCAGCCCGATCCGCACCATCGCGCCGGGCGAGCGGTCGTGATGGGCGGCCACCAGGCGCTCGGACTCGGCCAGGATCACGTCGTCGGTCTGCACGGTGGAGTCGGGGGGCAG
>VXWX01000019.1 GCA_009835735.1 Acidimicrobiaceae bacterium | reverse complement strand
GGCTGTTGATGTAGAGGTTGATGTCCTTGTCGGGATCCTCGGACTCGAGGTGCAGGAGCTGCGCGCAGATCAGGTTGGCGACCACGTCGTCGATGGGGGTGCCCAGGAAGATGATGTTCTCCTTGAGGAGCCGGCTGTAGAGGTCGAAAGCCCGCTCGCCGCGGTTGGTCTGCTCCACCACGGTCGGGACCAAGTAGTTGCGGGGGCTGATGCTCATGATTCGTCCTGGGCTTGTTCGTCCGGTGCTTGGTCGGTGTCTACATCCTGAGGGCTCTCGGCAGCTTCGCCAACGTCGGCGGGAAGTCTCAGCAGTTCCGGGTCGATGACCTCCCCGTCGGGATCGACCAGCTCGACCCGTTCCGTGATCCACTCAAGGGCGGTCCGCTTGGAGATCTGGGAACGCATGTCCGACAGCTGTCCGGAAGAGGCCAGCGCGTCGCGCAGTCGGGCGGCTTCGGCCGCCGCATCGACCTCGGCTCCGTTGCTGGCGGCGAGCACGGCCTGCTCCAGTTCGGCATCGACGGCGGCCTCGTCCGCCTCGAGACCCTCGGCCACGGCGACGGCCCGCAGAGCGAGATCCAACTTGACGCTGCGATCGGCGCTGAGCCGCAGGCCGTCCTCGAACTCCTCGCGGGACTGGCCGATGCTGTCGAGATAGTCATCGAGTTCGTAACCCCGCTGAGCGAGGTCTCTCGCAAGGCTCTCGCGCCGGGTCTCTACCTCCGACGTGATCATCGCGTCGGGGACCTCGTCGGTGACAAGATCAGCCACCGCGGAGGCGATGGCCTCGCGGCGCACCGATTCGGCGTACATCACCCTGGTTCTGGCCTGCCCGGTCTCGAGCGCGGCGCGGAACTCCTCGGCGGTGTCGAACTCGGTGTTGGCCCCCACGAACTCGTCGTCCAGGTCGGGCAGGACGGCCTCCTGCACTTCCTTGACGAGCACTCGGAAACGGAGCTTCTGATCCTCCTCCGGATCGGGATGCGAGGCCAGGAACTCCAAGATGTCGCCGGCGGTGGAACCGCGCAGGTTCTCGTCAATCTCGGGTACCACCGCCCCGGTGCCGAGCAAGTAGTCGTAGTCGGAGGTCGTGAGACCGTCGATGGTCTCGCCGCCCAGGGTGCCGGTGATGTCGATGGTGAGATGATCGCCATCGACCGCAGCCCGCTTCACCGGAGCCAGTTCCGCGAATTGCGTGCGGAACCTGTCGATCTCGGCGACAACCTCGTCCTCGTCAACTGCGGGGCTGGGGATCTGCACGCTCAACTCGTCGTAGCCCGACACCAGAATGGCCGGGCGGACGTCGACCACCGCCTCGAAGGACACCGGACCTGCTTCCGAACCCTCGGTGACCTCGATGCGGGGCGCGTCGATGACGTCGATGTCGTGCTCGACGACGGCGCGGGCGTAGTAGTCGGGCAGGGAGGCCCGCAGAGCCTCTGCCCGGCCCGCCACCGGTCCCAGCTGCGCCTCCAACAGCCGTCGGGGCGCCTTTCCGGGGCGAAAACCCGGAATCCTCACCTCACGAGCGATGCGCTTGAAGGCCGCCTCGACCTGGGTCTCGAACTCTGCCTCGTCCAACTCGACGGTCAGTCGGACGCGGTTGTCGGTGAGCGTCTCGACGCTGCTGTGCACGGCCGCGAGTGTACCCGTGCAGCCCCGCGGCACTACGGCAGTCGCGCCGCCCGACCGGCTCCATGATCGAAGCACGGCCACGGTTGAAGACCGCTACCGTGAGGACCCCGCGGGCGTAGTTCAACGGCTAGAACCTCAGCCTTCCAAGCTGATGATGCCGGTTCGATTCCGGTCGCCCGCTCGTAACCATGCAGACCATTTCGCACCGGCGCACACCCCGTGGCTGAGTCGCTGCTCGAACGCTCGGCCCGTTTCATCGACGGGTCCGTCTACGAGGGACCCGAGAGCGTCAATCCCCTGGACGCGTCGTTCCACGAGATCGCCGACGGCGTGGGGATAGTGTGCGGCTTCTCCCACATCTGGACACTCGACACCGGCGAGGGGCTCGCGGTGGTGGACACCTCCCAGCCCGACTTCGCGTCGGCCGCGCTGGAGCATCTCCGCCGGTGGCGGGACGTTCCGGTCGACACCATCGTCTACACCCACGGGCATGTGGACCACGTCAGTGGCGCGTCTGTCTTTCGGGACGACGCCGCAGCGCGCAGGCATCGCTCGCCACGGGTGGTAGCCCACGACGCCGTGGCGCGACGCTTCAGCCGCTACGAACTCACCCGCGGCTACAACGAGTGCATCAACGCCCGCCAGTTCGGCAGGAGATACAGGGCCGGGTTCTTGGACTTCGACTGGGTACGGCCTCAGGTGACCTACTCCGACGGACTGGAGCTGGAGGTGGGCCAGACCAGGATGCAACTGATTCACGAGAAGGGCGAGACCGACGATCACACAATCGCGTGGGTACCGCAGCAGGGGGTTCTGTTCACCGGTGACCTGGTCATCTGGGCCTTCCCGAACGCGGGCAACCCCCAGAAGGCGCAGCGCTACCCCTTGGAGTGGGCCGCGGCGCTGCGGCGCATGATCGATCTGCGCCCCTCACTGCTGGCTCCCGCGCACGGCCTGCCCGTCGCCGGCACCGAGCGGATCGCCCGAGTCCTCGACGACACCGCCACCGCGCTCGAGGGCTTAGTGCGCGACACGCTGGAGATGATGAACTCCGGTGCTCGCCTCGATGAGATCGTGCACACGGTGCGGGTGCCCACCGATCTCCTGGAACGGCCCTACCTGCGCCCCTCCTACGACGAGCCCGAGTTCGTAGTGCGCAACATCTGGCGCCTCTACGGCGGTTGGCACGACGCCAACCCCGCCCGCCTCAAGCCCCCGCCCGACCACGCCGTGGCAGCCGAGGTGGCCGCTCTGGCCGGAGGGGCCGGAGCGCTGGCCCGGCGGGCCACCGAGCTCTGCGACGCGGGCGAGCTGCGGCTCGCCTGCCAGCTGGTCGAGTGGGCCGCCCAGGCCGCACCCGCCGACGAGGAGGTCCACGCCGCGAGGGCTGAGGTGTACCGGACCCGCCGCGACAGTGAGCAGTCGTTGATGGCCCGCAACCTCTTCCGCGACGCGTACTACTCCTCAAAGGCCCGGGTGCAACCCGAGCAGGCACCAGACTGATCGCATGCGCACCGAGTTCGATCCCGACCGGCTGCCCCTGACGATCCTGGAGCTCTTCAGGATCAAGCAGGGGGAGATGGTCTCAGCCCTCATGCACCTGGGCACGCGCCTGGGCCTCTGGGAAGCGCTCCGAGACTCCGAGCCCTGCACGAGCACCCAACTGGCCGAGGCATCCGGCTTCCAGGAACGCTGGGTGCGAGAGTGGTTGCACGGCATGGCCGCCACAGAACTCGTGCAGCATGACGACGGCCGGTTCGCCCTGACGCCTGAGGCCCGGGTGGCGCTGACCGACAGGGACCACTGGTCCTTCATGCCCGGGGTGTTCGGACCTCCCATGACGCACCACGAGATCGAGCGCACCGCGGAGGCGTTCCGCACCGGCGTGGGAATGACTTGGGCCGAGCACGGCGAGCACGCCTGCCACATGCAGTGCGCCATGTCAGCTGCACGGCAGGAGAGCTTCCTCGTACCGACCGTCCTGGCCTCCTTCGATGGAGCGACCGACCGGCTGCGAGCCGGCCGTGCCCGCATCGTGGATGTCGGCTGCGGCGCGGGCGTCGCGGCCAGGCTGCTGGCGTCGAGCTTCCCCCAGGCGACCGTGGTGGGCATCGACCCCTCCGAGCGGGCGATCACCGCGGCCCGAGCCGAGTCGGAAGCCGCGGGCCTCGACAACGTGACCTTCGAGCAGGGAACCTTCGACGACCTGGACCGCTTCGGGCCGGTGGACCTGCTGGTGACCCTCGACGTGCTGCACGACCTTCCGCGACCGCAGGAAGCGATCGCGGCCGCCAAGCGGAATCTGACCGCCGACGGTTGGTGGCTGGTAGCCGACATCAAGGGGCGCGGGGACCTGGAATCCAACCGGAAGATCCCGGTGCTGCCCTACATGTACGCGATGTCAGTCTTCTACTGCATGTCCTCCGCGCTGTCAGAGCCGGGGGGTGAGGGCCTGGGGACCCTGGGGCTGTACCCGGCCCGGCTGGAGGAGATGGTCACAGGGGCCGGCTTCACCCGCTTCACCCGCCATGACGTCGAGTTGGACCCGACCAACTGGTATTACGAGATCCGGCTCTGACCCAGGCCGCTCTCAGGTCTAGTCGTCGCCCGAATCGGGCTCCGAGACCCGGGGCGCCACCTCGGGATAGAGGTGGGAGATGGTGCCGGGCTCGATGCGGCAGGACTCGATGTAGGCATCCACGTCCTCGCCCTTGACACGGATCACCCGGCCCATCCGGTAGGCAGCGATGTATCCCTCATCAATGAAGCGGTACAGCGTTCGCGTCGTGATGCCGAGGCGTTTGGCCGCCGCGGTCGTACCCAGCCACTCGATTTGAGTCTGCTCGGGTTGTTCTTCATCGATCATGGCTATAGTTGCCTTTCGATCCATTTTATGATGACTTAGGCCCGCCGAAGCTCATCGCACGAACAGCATGCCCTACGACGAGATCGAGCACAGTCTATGGCAATGACCGCGGAAGAAGGTGGATACACGTCCATCTCGGCCCAACTAGCCGGCCACGAGTATGCCCCCACAGCCAACGTCCGCTGTCCGCCACAAATGCGGGCCTCAAGCGCTGGTGTCAACGACTAGCCTGAGGAACGTGATCGATCGGGTACTACTGGCCTCACCCCGCGGTTTCTGCGCCGGAGTGGACATGGCGATCAAGGCGCTGACCTGGATGATTCAGGCCTTCGATCCGCCCGTGTACTGCTACCACGAGATAATCCACAACCAGAAGGTTGTGAAGCGCTTTGAGGACGCGGGCGTCGTGTTCGTCGACGACATCTCCGAGGTGCCGCCCGGCGAGCCGATCATGCTCTCGGCCCACGGCTCCGCCCCGGAGGTGGTGCAGGATGCCCGCGATCGCGGCGGCTACGTCGTGGACGCCGTCTGCCCCCTGGTCACCAAGGTCCACCACGAGGTCAAGACCCGGGCCGCCAAGGGCTACAAGATCGTGTACGTGGGCCACGAGGGCCATGAGGAAGCGGTGGGAACGATGGCCGTGGCCCCTGAGGCCATCTACCGCGTCGAGAACGCCAGAGGCGTGGCCGCCCTGCCCGAGTTCAAGGAACCGGTCGCCGTCCTGGCCCAGACCACCCTCTCGCACCGTGAGTGGGAGGGTGTGCTGGAGCACACCCGACGGCGCTTCCCCGACTTGTGGCAGCCGAGCATCAGCGACCTCTGTTTCGCGACCACCAACCGGCAGTCGGCGCTGATGGAAATCGCGCCCGAGTGCGATGCCGTGCTGGTCATCGGATCAGCCAACTCTTCCAATACTCAATCCTTGGTGGACTTGGCAGCTGAGGCGGGCTGTCGCAGGGTGCTGAGGATCAACGACGCCGACGAAATTCCCTCCGACCTATCGGGAACGATCGGCGTGACTGCGGGAGCCTCCGCACCCGAGGACCTCGTCAGGGGGGTCATCGAGCGCCTGGCTCCGGCTCAGGGCACCGACGAGGTGACCGTAATCGACGAGGACGAGTACTTCCCGCCGCCGCGCAACCTTCGCGACCTGCTGGCCGCCGTGGAGGCGGCCGCCGTCGTGAGCCTCGGATCCCGAACCCGAGACCGGGAGCCCTTGAGCGACCGCACGATCGACGCCAGCGATCTGCTCGACAGGCTCAGCCCGCGCCCCGTCGCCTAAATCCTGATTCAGCTTCAGGCCTGGGGCGGTTCCTGACCGGCAAGCACGCGGGCCTCCACATAGAGGTCGCCCAACTCGACGAAGAGGCGGTCGGTGACCTCGCTCACGGCCCGGCGCGGTACCCGCCCGTCGACCTTGGTGAGCGGCGGGATGGGTTCGCCGACAACGACGACCACCCGGCGGGGGCGCGGCACGAACGAACCCACTGGAAGGGCACGGACAGTTCCGCCGAGCCCGACGGGAACGATCGGGACCCCGGCGCGGGCCGCAACGAACGCCGGCCCGTCCAGCATGTCATCGCGCCGGACCCGATCCCCGGTGCGGCGTGTCCCCTCAGGGAACATCACCAGCGGCTCGCCGAGTGCCAGCACGTCCGTGGCGGCGCGCAGCGCGGTGCGGTCGGCGGTTCCGCGCTCCACGGGAAAACCGCCCAGCAGGGTGAGGAATGCGCCCAGGGGCCTGTTCTCCCACAGGCTCTCCTTTCCCATGAAGCGCAGTCGCCTGCTGGTGGCCATCCCGGCGATCGGGGTGTCGATGAAGGACCGGTGTACGGGCGACAGGATGAACGGACCAGGCGGGAAGTTCTCCTTGCCCTCAACACGCAGCCTGAACAGCAGCTTGCACAGGGCGAGGACCATGGACCGCAGGACCCGGTAGAGGATGCGCCCCCACAAAGGCTGGTGGCTGCGGCGGAAAGCGCCGTCGCCCGAAGGGTCGGCTCCGCTACGGCGCCCGTATGCGCTGCGGCTCACACCAGTTCCAATATCTGTTCGATCGTCTCGTCGAAGGTCTTGTCGGTGGTGTCGATCACCAATGCGTCCGAAGCCAATGCCAGCGGACCGGCGCGGCGGGTGGAGTCGATCATGTCACGCCGGGCCAAATCGGCGGCGACGGCCTCGACTCCTGCGGCTTCGGGTCCGCCGTCGGGCGGGTTCGGTGCGTCGGCCAGGCCGTCCTGGCGGGCCCTGCGCAGGGCTCTGACCGCGGGGTCCGCGGTCAGGTAGACCTTGACCGCGGCGTCTGGGAACACCACTGTGCCGATGTCGCGTCCCTCCAGCACTCCCCCGCCGCGGCGCCGGACCCACTCGCGCTGGCGGGCCACCATCTCGGACCGCACGTCGGGGTTGGCCGCGACCAGGCTCACAGCCCGGTTCACCGACCGCCCCCGGATCTCCACGGTGGCGTCCACCCCGTCGACGAAGACCTGGTCCTGCTCGACCCGCAGGTCGATGGCGCGGGCCACCTTTGCGCTGAAGCCGTTGTCGGCGGGATCCCCGCCGGCCCGCAGCACAGCGAAAGTGACCGCCCGGTACATCGCCCCGGTGTCGAGGTACTCCAGGCCGAGCCGGGCGGCCACGGCCCGGGCGACGCTGGTCTTGCCCGAGCCGGCCGGACCGTCGATGGCTATGACCCTCATATGACTGTGACCCTCATCGGTGCGCTCCGGCGGGCAGCCTCAGAGTCTCCAGGGTCTCGTAGAAGCCGGGGAACGTCTTGGCCACGCACCCGGGGTTCTCGATCTGCATCCCCGGCACCACCAGGCCCAGCACCGAGAAGGCCATCGCGATCCGGTGGTCGTCGTAGGTGCGGACTCGGGCACCCACCGGAGACGGAGAGGGCACGACTTCGAACCCGTCGGCCAACTCCCGCGCCTCGACGCCGCACCGGCGGAGCTCCGAGACCACGGCGGCTATCCGGTCGCTCTCCTTGCCCCGCACGAACCCGATGCCCCGCACCGTGGTCGGTGTTGACGCCAGTGACGCGGCCACGGCCAACGTGGGAGCGGTGTCGGACATATCCGAAAGATCAACGTCGACACCCTGCAGCGGACCGCCCGTCACGGTTGTGCGATTCGAGTCCTCTTCCGTCGACGCTCCCATCTGCCGCAGCAGCGCCACGAAGCGGGCGTCGCCCTGGATGGAGTCGGCTCCGAGACCCTCGATTACCACCGTCCCAGATGTGATCGCGGCCGTAGCCCAGAAGTAGGACGCCGCCGAAGCGTCCGGTTCCACCGCGTAGTTCTCCACCGGCTTGTAGCCGTCCCCCGCCACATGCACTGCCTCCGGCTCAACCGTGACGGCAGCTCCGAACGACCGCATCACTGCCGCCGTCATCTCCACGTAAGGCCAGCTCACGGCCGACCGGTTGATTCTGAAGCTCAGCCCGCCCGGCACGAGCGGCCCGGCCAGCATCAGTCCGGAGAGGAACTGGCTGGAACGATCGGTGGCCACCGCAGCCTCGTCGGAGCGGATGGGTCCGCGGATCAGCATTGGCAGCCCGTCACCACCGGACGGGAACTCCACATGCGCGCCGAGTCGCCGCAGCGAGTCGGCCAGATCGCCGAAGGGCCGGGCCCTCAACTGCGGATGGCCGTCCAGGGTCACCGGCCGCTCGGACAGGGCCAGCACCGGCGCTATGAAACGGCTCGTCGTGCCCGACATTCGGGCGTCCACCACGGCACCCTCGGGCGTATTGACCGTCCCCGCAGCGCCGCGGATCCGCATGGCCGCCTTGTCGGGCGTGCAGATCACCTCGGCGCCCAGCGACCTGACCGCTTCAACCATGGCTTCAGTGTCGTCGGCGAAGAGAGCTCCGGTGAGCGTGGTCTCGCCCGAAGCCAGCGCGGCGCAGATCAGAGCCCGGTTGGTGATGCTCTTGGATCCCGGCAGCGTCACGGTCGCGTTCGGCGGGAACTCAAGCGGGGCGATGTCCAACGACTCCATCATCCGAGCGGGTTGAGGGACGGGCGATACCCGGCGTCGGTCAGGCTCTGCGCGAACTGCTCTGCCGCGTCGCTGTCGACCAGAGTCAGCACCACGCCGCGCGCCCCCTCCGCCGAGTGCGCTATCTCAAGGTCGTAGATGTTCACGTCGAGGTCGGCCGCAAGGGTTGTGATCCTGGCCAGCTCGCCCTTCTGGTCGCGTATAGCGATCCGTACCTCGGTCAGACGCGAGGGCTCGGGTGCTCCGGTGGACAGGCTCCGCCGGCTCTCGCGGGCCGCCTCCAACCGGGCCAGCAGCTCCGCACGATCGCCACCGGAGACGATCAGGCGCATCTCGGCCAGCTCGTCCAGCAACTCGTCGAGAACATCGGTGATGGCGGCTCGGTTCTCGACGCAGATCTCGGGCCAGATGGCGGGGTGGCCCGCGGCAACCCGGGTCATGTCACGGAAACCGCCGGCCGCGAGCCTCATCAGGGCGCGGTGTTCATTCGAGCGTCCTTCGGCGATGCGCATCAGCACAGCCGCGGTGAGGTGCGGCACATGGGAGACGACCGCCACCAACGCGTCATGGCGCTCTGGCGAGAGCGCGATCGGCTGGGCTCCCAGCTGCGCGACGATCTCGCGCACGTCGGCCAGGGCCGAATCGTCAGTCATCGCGGTGGGGGTGAGCACCCAGACCGCGTTCCGGAACAGGCCGGGATGGGCGCCGTCCAAGCCGTCCTGCTCGCTGCCTGCCATCGGATGGCCGCCTACGAACCGGGGATCGTTCACCGCGCTGCACACTGGCACCTTGACGCTGCCGACATCGGTGACGATAGACGCGCCAGCGTCGAGCAGTTGCTGGGCGACCGGGGCCAGCACTGAGGGTGGAGCGGCGACGACGGCAAGGTCGCAAGGTGCCGGTTCGCCGATGCAATCCACCGCGCCCATGGCCACGGCCGAGGCGGCTCGTAGAGGGTCGGGCTCAATACCGGTGACCTGCCACCCGGCCTTACGCAGAGCCAGGCCGACGGAGCCCCCGATGAGTCCCGTGCCGGCAATGATGGCGCTGCGGGTTCGGGCCATGAACGGCGATGCTACCGGTGTGATCCAGCTCTCTCTGCTGTCGTGCTACCGGTGTGATGTTGGTGCGGCCGCGGCCTTCTCAAGGCTCCTGGTTTCTGCGGTTGTCAACGACCGCCAGCAGCCCGGAGCCAAGCGCCGATCGGCGAGGGGACCGATCCTGGTCCGCACCAGGCGGCGCACCGGGTGGCCCACCGCCTCGCACATCCTGCGGACCAGCCGATTGCGCCCCTCATGGACGGTGATGCGAAGCACGTCAGGCGCCACCAGGGCTACCTTGGCTGGCCCGGTCGGCCCGTCATCGAGCTCCACACCCTCGCGCAGGGCCCTCACCGCAGCGGGCTTCGGCTCCCCCGACACATGGGCGAGGTACTCCTTGGCGATGCCGAACGAAGGGTGAGCGAGCCGATGGGCGAGGTCCCCGTCGTTGGTGAGCAACAGCAGACCCTCGGTCATCAGATCAAGACGCCCGACGGGAAAGACACGAGGCTCGGCCGGAACGAGGTCGGTGACAACCGGTCGTCCCTGCGGGTCGTGCGCCGTGGTCACGACCCCGGGCGGCTTGTTGAGCAGGTAGTGGACGAGGTCGGGTCGCACGCCGACGACCGCTCCGTCGACCTCGACTACCGCCCGCGACGCATCGATGCGGGCGCCCAGCCGAGCCACCGCGCCGTCGACTCGCACCCGTCCATCTGAGATAAGGGACTCGCAGGCGCGGCGACTCCCGAACCCGCACCGGGCCAGAACCTTCTGCAGTCGCTCACCGTCGGCCGATGTCACTGGCCGCTGCCGGCGACTCCGTCCGGGTCCGGCCCGTCGGTGTCGGACACCACCCGCAATCGTCGCTCCATGGCTTCGACCGCATCGGGGTCCGGGATGAACTCGCCGAGCGGGGGCAACTCGTCGAGAGAGTCGAGGCCCAGATGCTCCAGGAACTGAGACGTCGTCCCGTACAGCACCGCCTGGCCCGGTCCCGGGAGACGAGCGATCTCGTCGATGTAGCCGCGGCGTCTCAAGGTCCGCATCACGCCGTCCACGTTCACACCGCGGATCTCGGCGACCTGATGGCGGGAAACCGGCTGCTTGTAGGCCACCACGGCCAGCGTCTCGAGTGCGGCAGCCGAGAGCCGCCCGCCATGGCCCTCCCGCACGAACCGCTCCACGTAGACGTCCTGGCTGGGCGCGGTCTGGTAGCGGTAGCCGCCCGCCACCCGCGCCAGCACGAAGCCGCGTCCCTGTGACTCGTACTCGGCCGCGAGCGCATCGCAGGTGGAGCGCACCTGCTCCGTCGACGTCTGGACTACAGCCGCCAGCACTTGCGGCGCCAGGGGCTCGTCCGCAAGCAGCAGCACCGCCTCGAGCGCGGCCGCGATCGCGGCGTCCGGCGAAGTCGCGTTGTCCTGAGCGCTGGTCACCGGTGGACTCAACCGTCGTAGGCGTCCGCGCCGGCCATCGCGGCCTGGCGCAAACCGGCATCGTCGCCGCCGGTCCACGAGATGACGATGTCTCCGAACGTGGTCGCCTGCTGGACGTCGGCAAGTCCCTGCTTGACCAGCTCAAGCACAGCCAGGAACCGCACGACCAGTTCCAGACGATCGTCGATGCCGATGGTGAGCCGCCGGAAGGTGGCCTGTCCCGAACTGGTCAGCTCGCCGATCAGTTCGGCCACTGCGTCGCCCACCGTCAGCGAGATCGGCGTGATGTGGGTTGTGTCGACCCGCGGCGCGGCACGGGGAGCCGCGGCCCGCAGGTAGGCGGTGCGGAGGTCGGTGGGAGACACTCCCTCCAACACGGCCGGCGCCAGCATGAGCCAGCGATCCTCGGTGATGCCCATTGTGCGGGGGTGACTGCGAGCCGCCGCCTCGAACAGCCGGCGCAGCCTCTGGGACGCTTCACGGAACGTGTTGCACTCCAGAAGGCGGGCCAGCAGCAGATCCCGCTCCGAGATCGCCTCCAACTCGTCATCAAGGTCCACCGCAGCCTCAGTGGGTAGCAGGCGCTTGACCTTCATGTCGACCAGGGTTGCGGCCATCAGCAGGAACTCGGTGGCTGCCTCCAGGTCGCAATCAGACATCCGCTCGATCTCGGCCAGGAAGGAGTCGGTGATTCGGGCGATGGGAATGTCGTAGATCTCCACCTGCTCACGCAGGATGAGTTGCAGAAGCAACTCGAACGGCCCGCTGTAGGCGGGCGTGGACACGACATAGGACATTGAACGCGAGATTACTCCCCTACGCTGGCCCGCCATGGTGAGGGTCCTGTCCGGCATCCAGCCCAGCGGTGATCTGCACCTGGGAAATTACCTGGGCGCGATCCGCAACTGGGCGAGAATCCAGCACACCGCCGACGCCTTCCACCCGGTGGTGGATCTCCACGCCGTGACCGTGCCTCAGGAGCCCGGCGAGCTGGGTCGGGCGACGCTGCGGATGTCGCAGATGCTGATGGCCGCCGGGCTCGACCCGGAGGTCTGCACGATCTTCGTGCAGAGCCATGTGAGGGAACACACCGAGTGTGCCTGGCTGCTGGAGTGCACGGTGTCGTTCGGTGAGCTGAGCCGGATGACCCAGTTCAAGGACAAGTCGGGCCAGCAGCAGTTCATCTCGGCCGGGCTGTTCACCTACCCCGCGCTCCAGGCGGCCGACATCCTGCTGTACGACGCCGACGAAGTGCCGGTGGGTGACGATCAGCGCCAGCACATCGAGCTCACCCGCGACATCGCCGAGCGGTTCAACTCCCGCTACGGCGAGACCTTCAAGCTGCCTGCCGCGGTGGTTCCGGCGGCGGGGGCCAGGGTCATGGACCTGCAGAACCCGACCAACAAGATGTCCAAGTCATTGGATTCGCCCCGGGGCACCGTGGACATCCTCGACGACCCGTCGGTCATCACCCGCAAGATCAAGTCGGCCGTCACCGACAGCGAGGCCGAGGTCCGCTACGACGTCAAGGCCAAGCCGGGGGTGTCGAACCTGCTGTCGATACTGGGGGCGGCCACCGGCCGCACCCCGGAGGAGGCCGCCGGGGACTACACGATGTACGGGCAGCTCAAGGCCGACACCGCCGACGCGGTGGTCGAGTTGCTGCGGCCAATCCAGACCCGCTTCGCCGAGCTGGAGGCCGACCCGGCCGAGACGTCGCGGCTGCTTCAGATCGGCGCCGACAAAGCCCGGGCCATCGCGGCCGTCACCCTCGAACGGGCCCGCTCCAACATCGGCTTGCTCGCTCCCTAGAGCTCAAGTCGGGCTCTCAGCCCCCGGCCGGGCCGGCCAGCAGCGCTATCCAGATGGAGATGGTGGCCAGGCAGATGGTGGACACCGTGATGTAGAGGTGCCTGGCCTGACTCTTGACGATCTCGGCCCGATCCTTGGCCGCCTCGGCGAAGCCGTTCGTGACGGCGATCCTGGTGTCAGCTAGGGCGGTCGTGACCTCGACCCTGAACTCGGCGAGGGCGGCGGTGAACGTCGCCTCGAGGACTCGAAGGTCGTCCTTGGTGGCCATGCTGTCCCAACCGCTCGGAGGCAGTTGCTGCATGAGGGTCTCGGCGTCTTCTGTGCCCATTAGTTCCGTCAGTGTGTTGAACAGCGAGGCTCGCTGCGCTTGGGTCGTCGCCACTCCGGGCCTCCCGTCTACTCGTGATCTCGACTAGCGGGAGCCGTTGACAGCTCCAATAGCGCCCGGCAGCCGGGCTAGCGACGATAGTAGCATCTAACTTCTGTAGTTTCAATCAACTTAGTGATTTAGAGTTATCAGAGACTGGCAACTACACTGACTCGATGGATTCTGTTCCAGATGACCGACACACCCCGACCGACGCCGAAGCGCCAGCACCGCTACCCCGACCGGGCAACAGCGCGCCGGTCGGTATGCGAGTGGCTTCACTCGCTACATCACCAGATGCCACACCGACTTCCACATCGGGCCAGCACGAACTCAACTACCGTCACGCCGCGGGAACCACCCCCGCCTTATCGACCAGACCAGTGAATGGGGAAACGCCCACAGTAGATGCAGGATCTTCACGTCGTCCTCTCATGCACTGCTCGTAAGCGTGCGTCGGAGCCGGGATACCCCCGGCTGCGTAGTGTGGGCCGGGCGCCTGTACCGGTCCGAGTCGAACGGTGGGCAGCGCTCGTCTCGAGGGCTCCTCGTCGGTACATCGCAGTTGACTTGTACGCCGGGGAGTACTGGCAGACTGGGATGGAACTCGCATCCCGCGCCCAGTTGGCTGGGCAGATCAAGGTCTCCGTGGTGTCAGCCGGACTTGGCCTAGTCGGAATTGACGACGAAGTGCCCATGTACAGCGCCACTCTTGCTCCTCGCCACCCCGATTCCGTGCTCGCAGCCTCCGGCTCAGCGGCACAAAGCCAAGTGCGCCAGCAGTGGTGGGACGGGTTGACACGCGCCGGGATTCTTGGTCACCATCGTCCCAGTCGTCTTGTCGACCTCGCGGAGCACGGACCGAACGCGAGTGTGATGGTCTGCATCGGACGAAGCTACCTGGATGCGGTGGCCAAGGACTTGGCAACTCTTGTCGAGAGTCTCAGCGATCCGGAACGGGTGATGGTCTTCGCTTCCGGTACGGCTCCGGCTGGCCTCGAGAGATGTTGGGTCACGGTGCCCGGAAGTCTGAGGCTCACGCTTGGCGGTTCGCTGTCCTCGACCAGTCCCCGCGCTGCCATGGCTGTGCTCGCAGAACTCGGCACCTCACCTCCCGATGCCGATAGAGCTCGCAGCATCGTGGGCAAACTGGCGGCAACAACTGGCGCACTTCCTTTCTTTGCCCGGCGACGACAATGCGATGACATGATCTTGGAGTGGATCCTCGATCACTTGGCGGAGGTCCCGAACGGGAACAAGACGGCGGCACTCCAGCGCTTCCGGGACGAGGGCAGTGCCTGCGAGCAGGCCCGATTCGGCAGGCTCTTCGACCATGCCCGGGAAATAGTGACGTGAAGATCCTGTCGGACGACCTCTCGCTGCGGAGGGTCGCCCGCACGAATGCTGCCCGCAACCAGCGCCCGGTAGCGAACCTCTTCTTCCGCGTCTGCTTCAGCGTCGGGCGGGCGTGATGCAGTTCTACTTTCCCGACAGCCAAGATCAGGTAGACCCGAGCTTCGACTTCATCACGGAGCAGCGATCGATTCATCGCGTTCGCCAGAGGGATGATCGTTATGCCCACGAGGTCATCAACCCGCCGCCCTACGACGGACTGCTGATCTCCAAGCCCATCGTGGACGGCCTTCCAGGAGCGGGGGCCAAGTACACCGAGGCGCAGCGCAACCGCCTTTACCGGGAAGGCGCCAAGCGCTTCTTCCGGCTCGGTCAGGGAGACGAAGGCCTCAAGATCATGGGTGACTGCGGGGCGTTCACCTACGTGCGCGAGCATGAGCCCGTGTACAGCGTCGGGGAGGTCTTGGACTTCTACGAAGAGTCCGGTTTGGACCTAGGAATCGCGATGGACCATCTGATCTTCGGCTACGACGCAGAGTTGGACACGAAAGGCACCAACGACGTCCCGGAGGAGTGGCGGTTCCGTCAGGCTCTCACGATCGAACTGGCAGCGGAGTTTCTTCGTTTGCACCGGGCTCGCAGGTGCCGGTTCGAGCCCATGGCAGTGGCGCACGGCTGGAGCCCGCTGTCCTACGCGAGAGCAGTGACGCAACTGCAGAGGATTGGCTATCACCGGATTGCACTCGGAGGGATGGTGCCGCTAAGGACCCCCGACATCCTCGATGCGCTCAAAGAGGTCTCGGTCGCTCTGGATCCTGCGGCGCAACTGCACCTTCTGGGCGTCACCCGCACGGCGCACATACCGGACTTCGCGGGTTTCGGTGTGACGAGCTTCGACAGCACGTCACCCTTCCGCCAAGCCTTCAAGGACGAAAAGGACAACTACTACACGCTCGATGCCAGTTTCGTAGCCCTTCGCATCCCTCAAGTAGATGGCAACACCAGGTTGCGCAGGCAAGTGACTGCGGGCCTAGTCGACCAGAAGTCGGCTCGGCGGCTCGAACGCGAGTGTCTCGGTCGGCTGCGCAACTACGACAAGGGTGATGCTGGCGTGGAGACTGTCCTCGATGCGATCTGCGAGTACGCGGAACTGCTCGGGACGAAGAAGGATCGGACCGTTGAGTACCGACGAACGCTCGAGGCCATGCCGTGGAAGCGGTGTCGTTGTACGGTCTGCCGGGAGATTGGGGTCGAGGTGATCATATTTCGAGGGGCCGACCGCAACCGGAGACGAGGATTCCACAATCTCGCGGTGTTCTCAAAGAGACTGCGCCGGGAACTTGATCGGACTGACTCGAGGAACTAGTCGGCACCATGGGCAGAACTTCAACATATGAACTGAGATTTCCTGCACTTGAAGTGCGGCAGGGCAGTGATCGGCAGCTTTATACGTTCGCTGTAGACGGCAAGGAATTGCCGAAGTTCACCACGGTGAGCCGCGTCCGGCGTGACGAGCGGCAGATCGCGGGCTACCAGAGGCCGGAGGTGCTAGCCCACGTTGCCGCGATCCGTTCCTACATCGAGACGGCTTCGCCCATGATCCCCAACGCGATCGTCGTCGCATTCGACACTCGAGTTCGTTTCGAGCCGTCGGAAGCCGTCACCATGGACAATGGTTATGTGACACCGGGCACGCTGATCGTCCCCGTGGACGAAGATCTGCCGGACGAAGACAAGCCGGGCTGGGTCGTCGACGGCCAGCAAAGGTGTGCCGCCGTCCGAGAGGCGGAGGTGGACTCCTTCCCGCTGTGCATCACCGCGTTCATCACAGCTAGCGCAGGCGAGCAACGGGCTCAGTTCATCCTCGTGAACTCGACGAAACCACTTCCTAAGGGTCTGGTCTACGAACTCTTGCCGTCCACCGACGGCCCGCTCCCACCTGCACTGATGCGCAAGCGCTTCCCATCCTTCGTGGTCGAGCGGCTGAACTTTGACGACGACTCACCGTTCTACCAACTGATTCAGACACCCACCTCCCCGGACGGTGTGGTCAAGGGGAACTCCATCCTCCGCATGGTTGAGAACAGCTTGACCAACGGCTGCCTCTACCACTACCGCGATCCCGATACAGGCAGCGGCGATATCGAAGAGATGCTCTTGGTTCTGAAGCCGTTCTGGCAAGCAGTTCAGACGGTCTTCGAGGAAGCATGGGGTCTGCCGCCTCGTCGATCCCGGTTAATGCACGGGGTTGGAATCGCGAGCTTGGGCTACCTCATGGATGCGATCACCGACGAGTACATCGCTCGGGGGATGTTGCCGGACGAGCCTGACTACGTAGCAGAACTTGAACTCCTGCGAGACGAGTGTGCGTGGACTGGCGGGTACTGGCAATTCGACCCCGACTCCCGGAGGCGATGGAACGAACTTCAGAACACCCCTAAAGACATCAATCTACTCACCGGCTACTTGCACCGAACCTACCGGCGGCTTTCTCAAGCCGAGCGCCAGCGTGCACCACATGAGCATGGAAGTGAGGTATGAAGCCGATGAAGAACGAGCGATCGTGCTCCCGAAGGGCGCCTCGGCTCGCCATTGAATGAGGATTTCCCAATAGTCTCGCTCGATGCGGCGGAGTCGTGCACCCAGCGCTCAGCCCGGGCGAGGAGTTGGCGGGGCGGGTCCCGCTCAGATTGGCCCATCTGATCTGGGCCGGTTCGTCGTCGGCGAGCCAGAACTGGGCATCGGTCGCCTCGTGGGCGTCGACGGAGCGACTGCTCGCATCCGCTACTTCCGAGCTCCGGTGCAGAAACCCTACGTCGAGCGCGAGGTAGATCTGCAGCAGGTCGCTGTTGCCGAGATCCGGGCCCATTCGCGGGTGTATTTCCACGATGGACACCGCTGGAGGAGCGGGCGGGTCGACGGCGACCACCGCGGTGACGAGCAGTACGTCGTGGCCTTGCCGAACCGCGAGGGTGAGATCTTGTCGGGCGACCAGTTCGATGTCCGATGGGCGCCTCGAATCGAGGATCCCTATGAGATACTCGCCGCGCTCGGTGGCACCAGCCCGCGTGTGTACGAGCCAAGAGTAGATCTCCTCGCGTCGTGGCACGTTCTGCGGGCCGCCGCAGCCGGGGTTGACGGACTTCTGCTGGGATCGGTTGAACTCCATGACCACCAACTCACGGTCGTGCGCAGCGTCTCGGACGACCACGAACATCGGTACCTTCTGGCCGACGAGGTAGGCCTCGGCAAGACCGTCGAGGCCGGCGCACTCGTGTGGCAGTCATTGCGTGACCGGCCCACCGGCGAAGTGCTCGTGCTGGCTCCTGACCACCTCCGTCAACAGTGGGTCGAAGAGTTAATCGGTAAGTTCCATGCTGATCACTTTCCGAGGGCCTCGATTCGAATCCGTGCCCACGAGGAACCGGAGACATGGCCCGACGGACCTGTGGGCGTTCTCGTGGTTGACGAAGCCCACCACCTCACTCACGCCGGCCCGTTACCGGCGGAGACGCTGGTGCGTGTGACCGATTTGGCGCACGGAGCGAGAGATGTTCTCCTCCTCTCGGCGACACCGGTCCGCACGAACGAGGTGGCCTTCCTTGATCTTCTGCACCTGCTTGACCCGAAGAACTACCAGCCGCAGGATCTCGGCGAGTTCACTCGTCGGGTCGAGATGCGCGACGACCTCGCACTCATTCACCATTCGCTCACCCCCGACTTGGACGACTTCGACTTCTCGCTATTCGCCGACCAACTTCGATCCCTCTTCCCGAACGACAAGGCGCTTGATCTGCTTATCAGCCACACCCAGGACTGCACCGATACCCAGCGGCCCGACCGGATAGTGAGGGTCCGAGAGCATCTCTCGGAAACCTACCGGCTACACCACCGGCTCCTTCGGACCCGCCGGAGCCCGCAGATCAGCGCCAGCTTCGGCGTGCGCGGCCGTCGCCGCGGCAGACCTTTCACCGTTGAGATCGGCGACGACAGCGAAGAAGTCCGGATCGACCTGATCGAAGGCTTCCGACTGCATATGGCCGAACTCATCGACTCAGAGAAGGTCGGAGTCGAGCGAGCGACAGAAGCACTACGGATGCTGGGCCAAGCCTGTGGCTCACTGCCCCATGCAGTTCTGGAACTCATGGATCACGACGAGTCCGCAGGAGCGGTCGGACTGGTGTCGCACTGGCTCGCGTCCAGGGGTGAGGCTTGGCGGCGTGAAATGGAGGCCGCCGCTCCAATCGTTCTTGATGAGACGGCACGTCAGATCGTCAGGATGGCCATAGCCAAGGATCTCGGGAAGGTCGTCGTGGCGAGCGCCTACCCGAGGGTGGCGCAGGTCGTGTATTCGGCCGTAGTGGATTCCTCCGGGACGCACCGAGTGGCCGAGCATCTGAGCGCCCGGTCACGGGAGGAGAACGCGGCGAGTGTCGACCGGTGGCGAAAGGACGCGAACTGTCGCCTCCTGATCTGCGATGCCAGCGCTGAGGAGGGCATCAATCTCCAGTCAGCCGACGTGGTCGTCCACCTGGACCTGCCGTGGGACGTGTTCCGCCTCGAACAGCGACTCGGCCGAGCCGACCGATTCGTCCGCGGCAAGTCACAGCCTGTCGAGTCGATGGTGTTCATCTACGGCGATCAGGTCTACGGGTCGGGATGGTTCCTGTTCGCGGCGGACTCCTGCGGGGTGTTCGACCGGTCGGTCTCGTCGCTGCAATATGTCCTTGCTGACCTGGAGTCCGAAGTGCTGGGCCAGTTGATCGCGGGCGGCGCCGAGGTGTTCGACTCCGATGTCGAGTCAAGACGCGACAGCCTTGATGTCGAGGCTCAGCGGATCGCGGCGCACGACTCCCTTGACTCGGTGAGCGGCCTCCACCGCGGCCTCAACGAGCGTCTCATTCACGAGGACGCCAACCCACGGCTCGGCGCGGCGCTCAAGACGTGGCTGACCGGAGTGGGGGCGAAGATGTGGAGTCCTGCCAAGGGCAGCCTTCGGATCGCCAACCGCCCGCGCCCTCAAGTTCCGTTCGCGCTCGAGCGTGCGATGGCTCCATGGTTCGATACCGAAATTGCGCTGTCACGTGAGGCGGCCGTGGATCGCAAGGTGCCGCTCGTGAGGCCTGGCCACGGGTTGTTGGATGCGATCGTGCGCCACCTCCGCGACGATGACCGCGGCGTTGCATTCGCCTTCATGCGGCCAGAGCGGGGGTGCTGGCCGCCTACGGTGGTGTTTCGGACGGACTTCCTGGTGCGAGGGTGGACTACGGATGAACTGGATCGCATCGCCCGCGAGCAGGGAGTTACGTCCTGGCTGCAGGTCCAGCGTGAGTCGCTCGTGCCCCCTGTTCTGGAGACTGTGTACATGTCCGACCAAGGTGTGGAGGTGGACGGTGGGTCAGCGACTCGTCCCTTCGAGAAAGCGAAGAGTGACCGGAACCTCATGCGGCGAACGGAGATGTTCGATCAACTCACTGAACACTTCGACTGGGAGGCGGTGTGCGGTCAGGGTCTCGCGAGTGCGAGCCGCATCCTCGACGGTCGCGACTCGGTCGGGCCTCGCGCCGCCCATGCGGCGCAGTCGCTCAGATCGTCGATCGACGGCCACCTTGCCGCACTGCGTGCTCGGACTGCGACGGGCCTGGAGCCGGTAGACGAACAGGTACAGACGTTCGAGGCGCTTACGTCAGCAGTTCCCAGCCGCGTGGAGATGGCGGTCGAGGTGATCGGCTGCGGAGTGATCGTTCTGGCCGACCCCGGCCGGATCGGGAAGTGACATGCGCACCGTCCAAGACGTTCAGTCGCTTCTCTACTGTCTGGCCGCTGGCCAGCGGATCGAGGTCTGCGACCGGATCTCAGCCGCGCTCCAGTCGGCATCGGATGGGCTCGGCGGAACAGCGGATGCCGCGGTGCTGCTTCGCCAGGTGCTCCGCTGCGACGATGTTCGCCGCAGCCCATGCGGGCGGGGGGATAGTGCCGACGCTGAAGTTGGAGCGACCGCGGCCTGGCTCGACGTGCCTCATTCTCGGTCGTTCCCTCCGGACTATCGGTGGAGGGACTTCGGGCTCGAAGCTCAACCGCGCCGCGAGGCCGCGACACGCATTCGCGCTGCTCCGTGGACGCCTCAGTGGCTCGACTGTCGCTCAGTCCCCGCGGTTGACCATGACGTCTCGGATCTTCGCGTGGTGCGCAGAGACGAATCGGTACGCGGAGATCCGTTCCTCGCGCTCATCGACGAGGACTTCACGACGTATCGGACGCCCGGTCAGCGCGCAGCTGTTCGTAGCGCGCTGATCGCGAGCGCTGGAAGCACGCTTGTCATCAATCTCCCGACCGGCGGCGGCAAGACCCTGGCGATGCTCGCGCCAGCAGTTACCGCCTCGACCAGCAACTCTGTATCGGCCGTCGTCGTTCCAACGGTTGCACTCGCGCTCGACCAGCAGCGGCGGTACGCGAGCCAGCATCCGCATGCGCCGCCCACCGCCTACCACGGTGGGCTGACGTCGGACGAGAAGGCTGACTTCCTAGCTCGTCTGCGATCCGGCAGCCAACCGATCATTTTCACGAACCCTGAAGCTCTCGTCACCTCCCTCGCACGGCCCCTGAGTTCTGCCGCGGCAGGCGGTCGGCTCCGACTGCTCGCCATTGACGAGGCCCATATCGTCGCGTCCTGGGGAGACTCCTTCCGGCCACACTTCCACGCGTTGGCCGGGTTGCGCACTCACTTGCTGCGCGAGGCGAGCGCCGCTGGCCACGAGGCGTTCAAGACGGTGCTTGCGAGTGCCACCATCACCGGGGATACGCTGCTCCTGCTCAAGAGTCTCTTCGGCCGACCGGGTCCGTTCCTTCATGTCGGCGCGCCGGTTGTGCGGCCCGAGCCGAGCTTCTGGGCCGCGCCCACGGCTGACACGGATGCAAGAGAGGCCCGACTAATCGAGTCGCTGCGACATCTTCCGCGGCCGGGCATCGTCTATACGACTCTGCGCGACGAGCGAGCGGCGCGCCCAGGAACCCTGACCCCGAAGCGGATCAGTCGGCTCGCGTCAGCTCACGGGTTCACCCGCTTCGCAGTGGTGGACGGCTCTTCTACGACCTCACACCGGGAGGCCGTTCTCCGCGACCTCCGCGACTCGCCAGGGCGGTCCTCCACCATCGATCTCGTGTTCGCCACATCCGCCTTCGGGCTCGGCCTCGACGTTCCAGACGTCCGCACAATCATCCACGCTTGCGTGCCCGAGAGCCTCGACCGCTACTACCAAGAGGTGGGGAGGGGTGGACGTGACGGGCGACCGATGATCTCCCTGGTGCTGCGCACAGAAGCAGATGAGGAGGTCGCAGGCGGCATCGCGACACCGCGGGTGCTTACGGCGGACCGTGCGCGCGACCGGTGGACCGCGATGTTCCAGGCTAGGGATGTGCTCGGTTCCGACTTAATCCGAGTACCTCTGACCGCGGTCCCGAGGAATCTGGATCAGAACACCGACTACAACGAGCGATGGAATCTGTTCACGGTCAGCCTGATGGCTCGAGCGGGCGCTCTCGCCTGGGACTTCAGTCTCGACCACTTATCGACAGATTCCGATCCACCCCTCGACGACGGTGGATGGCTGACCGTCCGCATCCTTCGCGGCAACCACCAGTCGCCGGACTTCTGGCGCAGGGTCGCCGAAGATGTCCGGACTCGGATGGTCGAAGGGTCGCGTGAAGGGTTGAAGAGTCTTAGAACAGCCCTGTCCGCTCGAGAGTGCATGGGGGAACTGCTGAGACGCAACTACTCGATCTCGAGTCCCCCTCGGTTGCAGACGGCGTGTTTCGCGAGTTGTGGAGGGTGTGCCCGTTGCCGTCAGTACGGCTGCCGCAGATGGTCTTCGCCATCTCCCAGCCCCAGCGGAATCGAAGCTCCCCGTGCCAACCCAACCCGGCTCCATCAACTCGCAGCGCAGGGCCGCTGGGGACCGCGGCTGATCGTCGGGGTTGAAGTGTCGACAATCCAATCCGGCCGCAGACTCCGGCGCATCGTTCGGTCTCTCGTAACTGCGGGCGGCATCCAACTTCTCGCGGTGCCAGACGACATGCTTCACATAGTTGGCGACTGGTGCCATCCACACGCTGGCGCGCGACTGCCGCTGATGGTCAGCTCGCTCGACGACTTCGACTCGCTCACCGAGGTGGGCGTCCCGACGCTAGTGATCGTGGACGAGGGCGTCGATCCGGAACCTCTGCTGGACGGCAGCGCCCGGTCGAGCCTCTTCGTCGTACTCGGATCCTGCGGCCTGCGTGTTGGGGCGTCCGGCCGGTCACTTCTAGACCATGATGGGGCGATTCGCGTTGCCGATCTTGAGCGCATTCTCTAGGAGGGGGTGACATGGCCTTGCTCAATCCACCAGAACTGCGAGCGAGCATGATGAGCGTCATAGTTCTCTATCTCGCCCAGTGTCGGGGCCAGCGTGATGAACGGACCCGTATCGTCGACGCGATCTCGCCGCCGAGCCTCACCGAGTCACCGCAGAAGCACCAACTCGACGCCAGGCTCAACCTTGCCAGCGCGGTCGAGATCGGCCTCGCCGTCCGCGACGGTGAGCGGGTGTCATTGAGCCCCGAGAGCATCAAGGCCGCTAGGCGTGGAACCTCAGCGATTGCGGCGCTAGTGCGCAGGCGGGTCCTGTCCGCCGAGCTGAACACCGCTGCCTGGGGCAGCCAGCAAGGCGCGCGCGACCTCACTAACGCTCTTTCGTGGTACCTCACCTTCAGGCCTGCCGATGCGCCCGCCCGAATGGAGGGTGATCCGCCTTCGGTGAAGTCCCAGCAGGAGGCCGACTTCGGTCCGCGACAAAGCGAAGACGACGATAGGAGCGGCTGGCCGATCTCCAACAGCACTCGATGGAATACGTTCCAGCGCTGGGCGTGCTCGCTGGGCTTTGCGTGGCGCTCTCCGTCCGGACGCCTGATCCCCGATCCCACTCCGGCCGTGCGCGACTCGATTCCCGCGATATTCGAGAGCGAATCGACGCTTGATGGCCGTTCCTTTGTTGCCGCCCTCGGTGCGCACCTTCCCGTTATGGAGTCAGGCGCGTACCGACTGTTTGTGGAGAGGAACTGGAACCGTTCGTCAGAGCCCGACGGGCCGCTGAGTTCCGCGACAACGGACGCTCTGCGACGGCTTGAGACGACCGGACACTTGACCTTCGAGGACCGTGCCGACGCTCCGAGGATCACCCGACCCGACGGAACGACCTTTTCGCATGTGTCGCGAGGCGGAGCGCGATGACTGAGATGCATCACTACGTGTGCTGGACGGACGACGCGGTGAGAGCCTCCACCCCCCGGGATGCTGCGTCGCTCGGACCAGGGCACTTCCAAGCGGTGCACCATCCCTTGAAGCTGCAACGGCGACCGTTGGGCAGGCGAAGCGGGGGAAGGCGGGTGGAGGAGACCAAGATTGTTGAGGTGCTTGAGGGGCCGCTCAGGCCTGACGGCTACCTGCTCGTGCCGGTGGTGGGAAGGTCGGGCACGGGGAAGTCCCACCTTGTCCGTTGGGTGGCCGACCGCACGAAGGGCCGCGACAATTGGGAGAGCCGATACCTGGCGAAGAACCGCACCAGCATCCGCAACGTCATCGAGATCGTTATCGAGGGCCTCGATGGCGATGCCATCGATGCCGCACGTGAAGCGCTGGAGACTGCACCGGCCCGGTCGGAGAGCGAGGATGTGCTGGCGGAACGGCTGCTTGATGAACTCGCCCTCATCACGTCTGAGGAGTCGATGGCGGATGCCGACTTCACTGACCGCAGGACAGTACAGATGGCAGACAAGCTTCATCGCGAGTTGCCAGACATACTGCGCGACCCAGTAGTACGCAGGCGCCTCACCGGGGAAGGTGCGGTCATTCCCCGTCTCGTGGGGCTCGCGATGCGAGGCCGCAGCGACGAGGACGGACTCGACAACGACGCGATACGGGTGGTGGAGGAGGATCTGCCGCTGGCGTTCGCAGAAATCGGTGAAGCAAGCAAGGGTGCCCAGAAGTTGTTGAGTCAACTGGTGAACCCTGACCTCAAGTCAGCAGCATTGGATCTTCTCAACGAAGCACTTCCCTCCGCCGTCAAGCGGGTGTTCGTCTCAGACCAGGTCGACTTGATCGGGGTGTTCCGAGATGTTCGCAAAGAACTCCTGGCCTCGGGCAAGGAGTTGGTTCTCTTCATTGAGGACTTGACCGTCCTTCATGGGGTGGAGCGCGAGTTCCTTGATGCGATCATTGAGTCGGCGCGATCGCCTGGCGGTGACCTCTGCGGGCTGCGGGTCCTGTTCGCGGTGACGGAGCATCATTTCGACGGACTTGACACTGTCCGTACCCGGTGCGATGACGCCTACTGGCTAGATACTGCCTACGGTCCCGACGGCTTGGGGCAACAGGAGGCCATGTCGTTCCTTGGTCGATACCTCAACGCCTGCCGACAGGACCCGGCCATTGTCGAAGAACTGTGGGCCAATCGGCAAAGCGACGCGTGGATGCCAAACGCCTGCGACGCGTGCGACCACCAGGTGCATTGCCACGAGACGTTCGACCGAAGCGAGGAGGGGTACGGGCTCTACCCGTACAACCCGGTAGCAGTGAACCGACTCGTGAAGTCGCTGTCGGGCGAACGGTTCGATCCGCGCGAGGTGGTCAGGGAACTCGTGGACCGCTTCCTCATAGTGGCCGGGACCGATCTTCGACGAGCCGACTTCCCATCTGATGAACTGGTTGGGCCGTTCAATGACCGGAGCGATCCAATCGATCCGCTTGTCCAAGCCCAACTCAAGGCCACGCGACCGGCCGACTTCGAGCGGGTCGTGAACTCGATGAGGTACTGGTCAGAGGTGCCCGAGGGAGTGGGAGACGCCACCCTCGCAGCCTTCGGACTCGATCCGCTCGAAGCGCCGGAGATCCCTCCGACACAGCGTTCGAGGCCGAAGAAGCCGCGAGGGCCGCGCCACGCCGGAGACGCCCCCGAGCCTGAAGACGAAGCGACACTCGCATCGCGACTCCGCTCTCCTTGGGCGAAGATCTTTGCTGACTTGCGCGGCTGGGCTGGCAATCGGCAAGACCTCGGCGCTCCCGCTACGAACGAACTGAAGAAACTCGTCCACAAGTCGGTTCGTCAGAGTCTCGACTTCAGCGCCATGCCGATCAACCTCGATGAGGAACGCTTCAACCGAGAGAGAGATTTGCGAATCGAGGGTTCCGTCACAGTGCAGCATCGAGGTGACCCGATCATTGTCATTGAACAAGATGCGGACACCGCCGCAGCACTCCAAGGCCTCATCCTCCTTGATCAACTGCCAGACATCGACGACGCGGAAGCCGACATCTATCGCCGACAAGCGGCGCGATATCTGGAGGAGTGGACGGATCGCGTCACCGCGAGGCTTGATCAATCGCCCGAGCCAGCGGCAGCTCAGGCAATCGCTGGACTGCTCGTGTGCGCTGTCGTAGCGGGGGCGTGCGAAGAGGCGACCGACTCGCACGACTATCTCGCGGCGCTCTTTGGAGGAACTAGTTCGACCCCGGGTGAGCAACGCTCCCCGAAGTGGCAGCAGGTCGCAACAGCCGCCAACACCACCTACCACCGACTGCGCCCAGTCGTCGAGGCCCATTTCGGAGAGGCGCGTGGTACCGGCGCGACGCGGGCTGTGAGAGCGGATCAGATCCTTACGGTGATCCAGGATTTCGCCGAGTCATGGCGGCTCGAGTCAGATGACTCGGCCATCGATCGATTCATGCGGTCCGTAAGGCCCGCCGTGGAGGCCGAATGGGAAGTGTTGGAACGCATGGCTCAGGAGGCCGTGCCTCTCGTCGACTCGAGCCGCTCCTGGTCTGAACAGACGCAGCGCGTACTCGAGTTGGTTGATGCAGCCCACCGAGCAGGACGGTTACGCGACCACGACACGGCGCACGGCCTCCGTGCCCTTGCCGCCGAACAGGATGAGAACGCGCACCGGGATCTTCTAAGGGCTGCAGAACTCACGGGCGCTGACAAGCCGTTCATCGAACGGCTTCGGGCAGTCGCCAGCATTCTCCCGGACACTGTGGCGACTACCGGCGGGTTCATCGCGCTGGCAGAACAGGCAATGTCCGGGATTGCGAGGGATCTGGACGAGCGGCGTGCCGGAGAGTCGGAGGATGAGACCCTTGAGAAGGTCGTCGCGCGTATTCCAGCAGCGCTCAGTCGACTCGACGCAGCGATCAAGGAACTTGAGAAGTGACACTCTTCGAGACCGCCAACGAGCTTCGACTCCAGCTGGAAGCTGCGAGCACAGCGGACACGGAAGATGAACTGCTGGCGCGCGGACAGACTGTGCGGAGTGACATCGCATCGGCGGCTGAGTACCTCGAGGCTGTTCAGTCCTACCGAGCAGCGATTGGTCGCACGGATCCGCCGAGGCTGGACACCAGCGCGATCCGTCAGGCCATCGGTCGCTTTCGCGGCGCCCTCTCCAAGAGCGGTCCCAAGGCACTTCAGCAGCAGTCGGCAGCCACGCTACACGATGTCGTTGCTGACCAGATCAGGCGGGTCGACCGCTGGGCCAGATCGACCTGGCGAGACAACTTCGCCACTGTCGAAGAGTTGCTGGAGCGCGCGAACTCCGCCGACCTCCACGGAACGACCACAGACAAGGTGAGAGCACAGAACCGTGCCCGAACGCTTGGAGTTGTTCGCAACCTGGACCCGATCAGGGAACGATCCGAGTTGGAAGCGCACCTCAAGACGAGAGGCCTTGGTGCCTGCATCGAGCAAGTCAACAAACTCATCCAAGAACTTCGAGAGGTGATCGCTGACATAGACCGGGATCATGCTCGAAGGCCACCGGAGGTGCAGGTCGCCATCCAGCGCGCAACATCATCCGGCGGCCTGCCCCTCAGCGAGGTGACGCCCGAACTCATGGCCGCGCTCCGGTCGGCCGGCGTGCTGGACGCCTTCGTAGTTCGCCGATCGTGACCGACCCTGTCCTCGTTGAGGTTCTCAACGAACTGGAGGCGCGCGAGATGCCCCTTCTCACATGGGGCGTCACGAGTGGTGCATACGGCGAGCACGAGATCCTCGAACTGCTGGAAGCGGTGAAGCCCCAAGACGATCCCGAGGACCTCCTGAAGCGGCTCCTCGCGGCTGGGCTGGTCTTCGAGCGTGGACTCGCCGGGAGTCGGTTCCGGACACGCATGGCAGAGACGGTTCGCCTGGCTCGGCACCTTAGGCAGTGGTTCCACGGCCCTCGAAGCGACTGGCGCACGGCCAAGACGCTCGTCTCAGACATGCGCTTCCTTGCCCGTCCGCGCGTTGTTCCCGTTCGAGCTGTCGATGAACGGGAGTTGACCGACCGTCTCAGCACCGACCTGGGCGAGCGGTGGACGGTCAGCCATGAAGCAACCCTGAGCGCGATCCTCGGCGGGCGGTCGGTGTCAGAGTTTCAGGCGAGGTCAACCGAGAGGCTGTTGAGCGCGGTGGGCGACCGCGGAGGAACCTGCGTCACCGCAGGCACGGGCGCTGGCAAGACGCTGGCCTTCTATCTCCCCGCGCTGACTCACGCGCTCAGCGTTCCCGCACCCGCTGGGATTCCCCGCATCGTCGCGATATACCCGCGCACCGAACTGCTGCGAGACCAACTCGGCACGATCCTGGAGCTTGCTGAGGATTTGAAGGAACGCGGTTCGGTCCGCCTGCGAGTGGGTGCTCTTTATGGAGCGACACCGCACGACCGGGATGAGGCGCGGTGGAACCGGCTCAGAGGATGGCGCTCCACAGCAGAAGGGCTTACATCACCGATGGTCACTTGCATCGCGGACGGATGCTCTGGCGAGTTCGTCTGGCCGGACGGCGCCAAAGAAGGCCTCCATCTTCGGTGCAGCAGATGCGGATTCGAGTTGGAGTCGCTCGTGTTCTCCCGCCGGACGCTGACCTCGAAGCCGCCCGAGATCCTCTTTACCACGACGGAGATGGTGAACCGGCTGCTTGGAACGCCCCGTATGCGACGACTGCTTGTCGGGGACTCCAGCGGCGCCCCCGATTTTGTCCTGCTCGATGAGATCCACACCTACTCCGGGACACACGGCGCGCAAGTGGCTCATCTCATTCGCCGGTGGCGCGCCGAGATGGCGCATCCGAGCCACGTGGTCGGGCTGTCCGCCACGCTTGCCGACCCGGCGGGGTTCTTCTCCCAGTTGATGGGAGCCGACACCGGAAATGTGGCCGTCGTGGCACCCAGCGATGCCGAAATGCGCGAGTCGGGCCGTGAGTATTTCATGGCACTCCGCGGCGATCCCGCGTCGCAGACGTCCCTGCTCTCGACAACCATCCAAACGGCGATGCTCATGCGTCGCATGCTCGACGTCGAGTCCGGCGTCCCCAGCGGCGGCGCATTCGGGAACCGCGTCTTCGCATTCACCGACAAGCTCGACGTCGTCAACCGGCTCCATTCGCAACTGCAGGACGCCGAAGGCTGGAAGCCGGGGGGCGTGGACCGTAAGCCGGAGGGAAGCCTCGCGCTCCTCCGCGCCCCAGGCAACGACAACGGTCCGCGAGACGAGGTGGGCCAACTCTGGGACGCCTCCTCGGAGTTGGGCACGCTGGACCGCCATGTTGTCGTCGACCGTACGACTTCGCAGGACGCTGGCGTCGACAGCAAGAGCGACATCGTCGTCGCCACTGCCTCCCTCGAGGTGGGATTCGACGATCCGAATGTCGGCGCGGTGCTTCAGCACAAGGCCCCACGTGACTCGGCGCAGTTCCTTCAACGTCGGGGGAGGGCCGGCAGGGACCCAGCGATGCGGCCCTGGACGGCCGTGGCCCTGTCCGACTATGGACGAGACCGGCTCGCGTTCCAAGCCTACGAATCCCTGTTCGATCCTAAGGTCCAACCCTCCCACCTGCCAATCAAGAACCGGGTCATTCTCAAGATGCAGGCCACATGGTGGCTGGTCGACCACCTGACACGAGCATCGGGCGGAACTCCTCTGCGATCCGTGCTCAAGTCGCCGTGGTCGCGCAACCCCGACCGGCAAGTCCGGGCAGCGGGCGATGCACTGACCGCAGCCAGGAAACTGCTGACCGACGAAGGCCTCGACAGGATAGGGAGCGACCTCCAACGGTCCTTTCGGATCAGTGAGGAGGAAGCTCGTTCGGTCCTCTTCGACTACCCGCGTGCGATTGCCACCACCGTCCTGCCGACGATCATTCGTCGTCTCGAAGCCGTCGTCAGCCAGCACAATTTGCCCAGCCGCTTCCGATGGGGCGATCCCCTCGTGGATTTCGTCCCGAGCACGCTCTTCGCTCTGCTACAGACCCCCGAGGTGCGGATTGAACTCCCCCATACCGGATCGGTCCAGCCCGAGCCCAAGATCGAACCGATAGCGCCGTCGATGCGCGAGTTTGCTCCCGGAAGAGTCAGCTACCGGTTCGCCCTCGGAGGCAAGCGCGAGCGTATGTGGGTCGAGCCGCCGCCATCGACGGAACCGAGCCTCGACCTCGACACCTTCTGCTCGGACTACCTGCACCTGGCATGTCCACCCGGCGTACAGGAGCCCGTGGTCCAACCCCGTTCGCTTCAGTTGACGCGCCCCGATCTTCACCGCGTGCCCGACTCGTCGTACGGCAGATGGAGTTGGGAAGTGTTCTTCCGGGTCGACGGCGCACCGGCCGCACTGGACGTTCCATCCGGCACTCCGTGGACGAAGCAGGTTCGATCCGTGGCGGTGATGACCCACCGAGCCCGGGCACCGCTGACCATCTGGCGGATAGCACGGACTGTTGAGATCGAGCGACACGTTCCGACCGAGCCGCCGGCGACACGGCACCGAGTGCGACTGGCGGGAGACGATGCCGCCATCGGGTTCGCGATGGAGGTCGACGGGCTCCGGTTCGACGTCGAGCTGCCCGAGGATCTGCCCTCCCTGCCTGGGACTGCACTCGACCGCGCCCTTCGCACCACCTACTTCGAGCACCTGGTTCTCACCGACTCCGTGCTGGCTGAGGGAGTTCCGTCTCCATTCCTTCGCGAGTGGCTCGCACAACTCGCGCTGTGCGCGGTGGTGACCGCGTCCGCCAGCGCCGGGGCGAGCCTCGTTGAACCCTCCGCCGCGGCTCTGACCGGAGCGATGGTCGAGGCCGCTCGCTCGGTATTCGGCGCTGAGGGACCGTCGGACGATCCGGCGGAACCCGTCCGCGACCCAGGTCTCGTCACAGACGTGGAGCTCGCCCTCCGCGACAGTGAGAACGTGGTCGCGCTCCGACGGTGTCTGATGGTCCTGAACAGGCCGATGCCGGCGGAGTCGCTCGCATGGATACACGAGCGCTATGCGTCCACGGTCGCGGCGGGACTCATCGGAGCGATGCAGGCAGTGTGCCCCGACCTTGAGGTTGACGATCTGCGGGCGGACTTCGAACTCCTGTCGTCCGATGACGACAAGCCGTTCGCGCAAATCACGATCTCAGAGGATCAACCCGGTGGGAGCGGCGTAGTTGAGACTGCGGTCGACCGGATCACCGAGGATCCGCGAGCGTTCTGGGCCGTAGTGACAAGTGTTCTCGGCCCATGCGACGGCGAGCGCGTCGACGGGGCGCTGCGCCGGTTCTTGAGAGACCGAGACGAAGGGCGCCTCTCCAGCGAAGTCGACCACATCCGAGCGGCCTCGAACCTCGCCGCCACGACGAGGGCCTGGGCGTCGCTTCGCGAGAGGATGTTCCGCACTGGGATTGACGCGGACCAGACCGTGATCAGCGCACTTGCTACTCGACTCCTCCGAGCAGGCAGCGACACGCCGGTAGAGCGACTGTGCCGAGACCTGCTCCATCGCTGGGACGCGCTGGAGGCCGAACTGGGACTTGAAGTTGATCTCCGTGTGTTCGCCTACATAGCGGCTCAACATGACGAGACTCGCCGGGCACTGGCCGCCATCGCATCGGAGGCCGACCAGAATTCAGAGTGGACTGTCGGGCAGATCGTCGGGCTGCTATGGCCCCGCGGTAGCAAGTTGCGTGCGGCGAGTCTGGACAGCTACAACCCGTACCGTCAGCCGCCGAATACCGAGCGTCTGCTTGTCGAGTCCATCACACAAGCGCCCGCTGCCGCCGTTCGGTTCGGCACCGCCGACTGGAGAAACGACCTCGACAACCGTTTGGGCCTCGACGGAGTCGCGCGGATCGCATGCACGGACGAGGCAGAGGCAGCGCACGCCCTGCATCAACTGCTGACAGCGCCGACCGCGGTCGGCGTCCTGGAGTTTCATCCCCGGGTGGTTGGCGTCGAACGGTCGACAGCCGAGATCACCCTGACGGTGGACATCCGCGAGGCACAACAGTGACGGTCCGGAGTCTCCGCACTACGGCCTTCGGCTCTCGGGAGGAGTTGGCAGACGCGCTCCAGTGCCTCTTCGTCGCCGAGGTTCTCGTGCCCAGCACGCCTCTGTGGATGGTGACTCCGTGGATCTCTGACGTTCCGATTATTGACAACCGAGCGGGTCGCTTCGCAGGGTTAATCCCGGCACTCCCGGAACGCTGGATTCGACTTGGCGAAATCATCGACCAGCAGTTGATTCGGGGCGGATCCCTCGTCGTCGCCTGCCGCCCCGACGACCACAACCGATCGTTCACAGACCAGATCCAGCGCAGAGCTCGGGATCTCGACCGTGAACAGTGTGTGCGCATCAGCATGTCTCCTGAACTGCACGAGAAGGGAATCTTATTTGCCACCACCTTGCTCAGCGGCTCGATGAACTTGACCTACAACGGACTGCGGAAGCTCGAGGAAGTCGTTCATCTCACGGATGACAGCGATGCGGTTGCACGGGCGCGGGCTACGTATCGAGACAGGTGGGGCGAACCATGAGTGAGATCGACCCCCGCGTGAGCACCTTCTACGAAGAGCCCAACGAAGTCGATTTCAGCACCCTTCCAGGGGAGGCCGCAGAATTGATGCGAGTCCTACTGAGCCGGCTCGCAAACGGCAAGCGGACGCTGCTGCCGGCCAGGATCAACAACAGGACGAGGTGGTACGGGATCGCCGGATCCGATCGTGACGGCCGGCTGCTGACAGAGGAGATGGCCTCGTGGCTCGGACCTCCTTTGTGCGACGGCCCATCTGTTGTCGAGACACCCGAGGACGTGATTGACGAACGAGCAGCACAGTTCAACAGCGATGGGATCGTCTTGCGGAGTCGTGTCACAGCGGGCTGGCAGAGTGAGGCACGCCAGAACGTCCACTCATTGGTCGATGTATGGGCGCTCACCCCAGAGCGCGCTCCCCACACGCCGCGACCTGTTGGCAGAGTCCTGAGGCACTTCTACGAAGCGATCGCCGCGAGGGATCGAGACTCAGCGACGGAGGCACTGGAGGAGATCCGCGCTGGAGGCTTGCTCTCGGCGACCAACATCCGATTCCTCCGTGTCGAACTGCTTGGTCGCCTCGGATCTCCCGAAGAACTCCGGCACGATCCTCTCCTCGAAGACATCTCACTGCTACGGCGTCCCCCAGCCGTCAGCGACTATCTCGCCCGCGCCGCCGACGCCCTTCACATCCCTCCGACTGCGGAAGAGTCGGGATACGACACCTGGCGGTCAGTTGCGTCGGCCATTGAGGAGGCATGGCCTGGACTGCTATCGCACCCGAGTCAGGTTCGGTCTGTTCACGGCGCGAGGTGTCTCGCGCTAATCGAACTCCTCGCCGAGTCTCCAAGGCGCGGGGTGATCGACTTCCTTCGATCGGACTGGAGCGAGGACGCCCTGGTGGCAGGAATCGTGGCTGCACTCGAGTCCGCCACCGAGCGAACCTCCAAAGAGACTGAACGTCTGGACGGCGTCTCCGCGATCCTGGGTCATCACCAGCGCGGGGATCTCGAACTGGCGCTTGATGCCGCCGAACGAGCCAAGCCTGATCGGGATGTCGCGACCGCAGTCATGCATGCCGCACTCAATCTGGGCAGTGCTGGAGCCGCGGCACGTGCGGTCGCCCTCGTAGATCGACTTCCGGCAGCCGACCGCGACGCTCTGCTATCGCAAGCCGTCGAAGGCGCGTTCTACAGACAGTTGGTCGAACGCAATCAGGGCACTCAGGTCCCCGAAGACTGGATGGATTGGCTGCGAGGCGAATGGCCCGACCGCCCGGATCTCCTCAACGACTGGTCTTCAGCTTGGGAGCGCGACATCGCCTCAGCCCATGAAGCAGCCGACACGCTCGCTGGTGAACTGCTCGACGCTCTAAACGACGATCGTCGGGGCCGCGTACGAAATGGCCTCCCAGCCCTCGTTGAGTGGCTCGCGTCCGACGACGGTCTTCGGCCTTCGTCCATACCTCTGGCAGTGACCATCTTCGACATCATGCTTGGAAGCGATCCGGGTCGAGCGGAAAGGCTCGCCGCTCTCGATCTGCTCGGCGAGATCCTTCTGACGGGTTGCTCGGCGGACGAGTACCGGACCGCCGTAGCCGCCCTGCGCGACCAACTAGTCCTCCTTGGCCCACGGGAGGTCGACTGGTTGACGGGGATGTTGGACGTTCAGTTGTTGAGCGCGGTCCCCGACACCCGATTGCGTGCCGAGTTGTTCGCCGAGGCGCTCGGCGTCGCCGTCTCGTGGTACGGGCGGATCGACGAGACCGAAGCGACCGTACTTAGGAAGCTGTTCGCGCACATAGGTCTCGACTTCGATCCGCCGCCTACGGATCAGGCCGGCTCCCATGTTTCTCGAAAGGCCAAAGCCTTTGATCGGGTCGGCATCTACTCGTTGTCCGAATCGGCTGCCAAGAACGCCGCAGAGTGGATCCGTGACGAGTGGCCCGGCGTTGAGGTACGGCTATCGCACGCCAAAGCGAACAACTCCGAGTTGGATGGCTTCGTGCGTCGTTCGGATGTCGTCCTCATGCAGACCAGCCACGCAAAGCACGCAGCTACTATCGCGATCGAGCGCTCGGTTGAGTCGTCGCGTTTGGTGCGTGTGAACGGACGTGGTGCCACGTCCCTTCTTCGCGCTCTACTGAAGTGGGCTACGTCCGACGGCTAGTCGGCGCCGCGGCGCGGGGGTGGGCGGCCCGGTAGACCGCCCGGAGGCGCTCGGTGGAGACCTTGGTGTAGATCTGGGTGGTGGAGATGGAGGCGTGGCCGAGCATCTCCTGCACGATGCGTATGTCGGCGCCGCCGTCGAGCATGTGGGTGGCGCAGGAATGGCGCAGCACGTGGGGAGTGAGCAACGACCCGATCCCGGCCGCCTCGCCGTGACGGCGCACGATGAGCCACAGTCCCTGGCGACCGAGGCGCCCGCCCCGCTGGTTTAGGAACACCGCCTCGGCGTCGCCGCGGCGAGCCCAGCGAGCCGGTTCCAGCGCACCGCGTCCTGTCGGCGCCAGCCACCGTTCCAGCGCCTCCGCGGCGCATCGGCCCAGCGGCACTATGCGCTCCTTGGCGCCCTTGCCGGTGAGGCGCACCAGGCCGTCGTGGAGGTCCACGTCGGGAAGCGACAGCGACCCGGCCTCCGAGATCCGGCAGCCCGTGCCGTACAGCAGCTCCAGCACGGCCCGATCGCGGCGGGCCGGTGGATCGTCACCGACGACGGCATCCATCAGGGAGGCGACTTGGGCGACCGACAGGGCCTTGGGCAGGCCCCGGGGCAGGCTCGGTATCTCGACGTCGACGGTCGGATCGTCGTCTCGATGACCTTCAGCGGCGAGGAAGCGGTGCAGTCCCCTCACCGAAACGAGCATCCGGGTAACGGAGGCCGGGGCCAGCCCGTCGTGCTGCAGGGCGCGGACGAATGCAACGACGTCGCCCGTCCCGACGTCGTCGAGGTTGCGCTTCCTGGCCGCGACATGACCTGCGTAGCGCAACAGGTCGCGGCGGTAGGCCTCGACGGTGCGGGGGGATCGGCCCCGCTCCACAGCCAGCCAGGCCAGGAACTCCTCGGCTCTGATGTCGAGAACTGCCTCGGACAGCGGCGCTGGCGGCGAGGCAGTGGGGCTCATTGCCTGAGACGGCGCAACGCCAGAAGCACGCCGATGATGGTCTTGGCATCGCGGATCTCGCCCCGGTCGATCATGGCCTCGGCCTCGTCCAGGCCGACCCGCTCGATGGTCATCCACTCCTCTTCGGCCCCGTCGGGCGCACGGGGCACGGGGCGAAGCCCGGTGGCCAGGAAGACGTGGGACAACTCGTCGCAGAAGCCCGGTGAGTTGAAGAACGTCCCCAACTCCTCCAGCGAGTCGCAGGCCAGACCGGCCTCTTCGGCGAGCTCCCGGCGGGCCGTGCCCGCGGGATCCTCCCCGCCCACGTCGCGGGTGCCGGCTGGGATCTCGAGCAGTTCGCTCTCCACCGGCGTGCGGTACTGCCGCAACAGCACGACCTCGTCGCCGTCCACAGCCACCACCACCACCGCGCCGCGGTGGTGTACCACGTCTCTCGTTATGCGGCCGCCGTCGGGGGTGGTGAAGACACTCTCGGTCAGGCGCACGACCCTGCCGGCGTGGATCTCGCGCTCGCTGACCTTGCGGAAGTCCAGTCCCGGCTCCACCGGCTACCCGCTCGACCTCTGGGGCGAGGGCTCCGCCGGGAATTCGCTCATTTCGGGCAGCTTGGGGTTGCGGCCCGCTGCTCTCACCATCGCGGCGGCCACCAGCCCGCTGAAGAGGGGGGCCGGCCGGTTGGGACGGCTCTTGAACTCGGGATGGGCCTGGGTTCCCACCCAGTAGGGGTGGCCGTCCAGCTCGATGAACTCCACCAGCCTTCCGTCGGGCGACTCGCCGCTGAGCACCACGTCGGACGCTTCGAAGCGGCTCCGGTAGCGGGGGTTGAACTCGTAGCGATGACGGTGCCGCTCCGACACCACCTCCTCGCCGTAGGCGCTGGCGACCTGCGAGCCGGCCAGGAGTTGCGCCACGTAGGCGCCCAGGCGCATGGTGCCGCCGTAGTCGGTGACGCCGCGCTGGCTGTCCATGAGGTCGATCACGGGATGCGGCGTCAGCGCATCGAACTCGGTGGAGTTGGCGTCGGCGAGTCCCAGCGCGTTGCGGGCGTACTCGATGGTCATCACCTGCATGCCCAGGCACAGGCCGAGGCACGGGATCAGATGCTCGCGGGCGTAGCCGGCGGCCGCGATCTTGCCTTCGATGCCCCGCTCGCCGAAGCCTCCGGGAATGACGATGCCGTCCAGGTCGCGCAGCCGCCCTGCAACGAGCAGCCCCTCCACCTCCTCGGCCTGTACCCACTCGATGTCGATATCGGCGCCATGGTGAATCCCGGCATGGTTGAGGGCTTCGATCACCGACAGGTAGGCGTCGGGCAGGCTCACGTACTTGCCGATGAGGCCGATCCTCACCGGCGTCGAAGCCTCGCGGACGCGGCCCACAAGAGCCTCCCACTCGTCCAGGTCCACCGTGCGAGCGTCGAGTCCGAGCTGCCTACACACGACATCGTCGAGACCCTCCTCCCGCAGGATCAAGGGGATCTCGTAGAGGCTGGCCGAGTCGGGGCAGGTTATGACCGCCTCCGGCGACACATCGCACAGGTTGGAGATCTTGCGCTCGAGGTCTCTTGTGAGAGGGGTGTCGCACCGGCACACGATGGCGTCGGGCTGCACACCCCGCGAACGGAGCTCGGTCACGGAGTGCTGGGTCGGCTTGGTCTTCTGCTCACCGGTGGGTCCGATGAACGGCACCAGGGTGACGTGCACGAAGCAGACGTTCTCGCGGCCCACGTCCAGCCGGAACTGCCGGATGGCCTCGAGGAAGGGAAGTATCTCGATGTCGCCGACGGTGCCGCCGACCTCGGTGATCACGACGTCCACGTCGTCGCCGGCCAGGCGGGCGATGCGACGCTTGATCTCATCGGTCACATGCGGGATCACCTGCACGGTGCGGCCGAGGTAGTCGCCCCGGCGCTCCGCGGCGATCACGTCCGAGTAGATCGATCCGGTCGTGCCGTTGGACTCGCGTGTGAGGCTCTCGTCGATGAAGCGCTCGTAGTGGCCGAGATCGAGGTCGGTCTCGCCGCCGTCGTCGGTGACGAATACCTCGCCGTGCTCGAAGGGGTTCATGGTGCCCGGGTCCACGTTCAGGTAGGGATCGAGCTTGAGCATCGTGACTCGCAGGCCCCGGGCCTTTAGCAGACGGCCCAGCGATGCCCCGGTCAGCCCCTTTCCCAGGCCGCTGACGACGCCACCGGTGACGAAGACGTGCTTTGTCATCGGGATCTCACTCTACCGCGATAACCAGAGAACCCGGCGGACGCTCAGTCCCGGGGGACGTTCAGCGGTCATTGAGTCCGAACTTCGTCTTGAGCACCTGATGGAACTTGCGAGTCCCGAAGGTCACCAGACGAGCTGGATTCCGCGACGCGGAGCAGACCACCTCGTCGTGTTGATTCAGTTCGGCCAGCCGGCGACCGTCCACCGACAGCACCGCACCCCGATCCGAGAGGACCTCGAGTTGCAGTCGCGTCTCAGGCGCAACCATCACGGACCGGTCGAAGAGCATGTGGGGCGAGACCGGGGTGAGCAGCAAGGCCCGATGGTTGGGATCGATGACGGGTCCTCCGGCGGACAGCGAGTACGCAGTAGATCCGGTCGGCGTGGACACGATGAGGCCGTCGGCCGCGTAGGTGGTGAACTGCTCGCCGTTGAACGACACTCCCAGGCGCAGGGCATAGGAGGCCGCGGGCCGTTCCACGACCGCTTCGTTGAGAGCGACTCTCCGCTGCCGGCCCTGCCCACCGCCGGCATCGAACTCCACGGTGAGCAGCATCCGCTCGGAGACACGGTGATCACCGGCCAGCACCCGATCGATGGCCGCGTGCGCGTCGGCCGGCGCCACTTCGGTGAGGTAGGCCATCCGGCCGAAGTTGACGCCGAGAATAGGAACACCCGACTCGCCGACGAGCTCGACGGCGCGCAGGATCGAGCCGTCCCCGCCGAGGGTCACCACTGCGTCCAGGCCCGCCGCGAACTGAGCCGGATCAACCTGCAGGTCTGGACAGGATGTGGCAGCCGCTTCTTCGGGAGGCATGCAGGCCTGATGACCCTGCGAGGCGAGCCACACCGAGAGATCACGAGCTGCAGCGGTGGCCTCCGGACGGCCCTGGTGCACGATCAGCCCGACAATCGCCATCGATCTCAGGCCCCCCGGACTCCAGCTGCCTCGGCTACGGCTCGGTCAACGGCAGCGTCGAGCTCTGCCAGACCGTCGGCACCACGGCGCACATCGGCGTGCAGCAGGAACTCCACGTTGCCCTCGGCGCCGGTCAGAGGCGAGACCATGACCCCCATGATGGCCGCTCCGGCGCCAACAACGGCGCGGCAAACTCCGGACAGCGTCCGCCGCCACACTTCCGGGTCGTGGATCACGCCGCGACCCCGGTCGGCGTCGGCCCGGCCCGCCTCGAACTGGGGCTTCACCAACACGACGATGTCGGCGGTTGCCAGCCGGCAGAGATCGGCCATTACCAGACGCAGCGAGATGAACGAGACGTCGGCAACGACGAGTTCGGCAGGCCCGCCGATGGCAGCCTCGGCGACGTCGCGCACATCCGTGCGCTCGAACGATGCCACCCTCGGGTCGGCCCGCAAACGCTCGTGCAGTTGGTTGCGGCCCACATCGATGGCGACCACGGCGGCGGCACCGTGCTGCAGCAGGCAATCGGTGAAGCCCCCGGTCGACGCGCCCACGTCGATGGCCCGGCACCCGCTCGCACCGATGGCGAATCCGGCCAGCGCGGCCTCAAGCTTGTGCCCGCCCCGGGACACGAAGCGGGGCGGGTCGCCCTTCACCACCACGGGCTCGGCCGGGTCGACGAGGCGCGACGCCTTGACCGCCACCGATCCGCCGACCGTCACCCGCCGACCCTCGACGAGCCGCTGGGCCTCGGTACGGCTGCCGGCCAGGCCGCGGCGCACCATCTCGATGTCGAGGCGCCGACGCCTGGGGGTCACGAGTACAGCTACTCAGCCCGCGATGCGGGACTGGCGGTCGAGCCAGCCAAGAGTGAACGCGTTCCACTCGTCGACCATCTCGTGGAAGGCGATGTGGCTGGAGTGGGGGCCTCGGAACACGTGCATGGTCGAGCCCTCGATTGCTCGCTGCACCTCCAGGCCGTAGCGGGTCGGCACCTGCCAATCCACCTCTCCCGAGGTGATCAGGGTCGGTACCTCGATCGAACCGAGGCGGTCGAGCGTGTCGTGGGTCTTGTCGGCATGGAAGTGGCCGAGCATTCCGGCCTTGGAGGGCGGATGCGGGTTCTCGAGGATGAAGCCCCGCTCGAAGGCCTCCACATCGGCCGGCTGGTCGTTGATGAACGTCGGGCTGGCCACCCACAACAGGGCGGTCCGGATGTACCCGGCCGGGTCGTCATGGAGGATGTAGGTCTCGTTGGTGTCGATCATGCGAATGAACCACTCGTCGGAACGGCCCCAGGTGCAGTGCAGTTGCAGGGTGGCCACCAGGCCGGGATGGTTGATCGCGAGCTCCTGGGCGGTGGCCGATCCGAGGGACAAGCCCGACACGTGGGCTCGCTCCACCCCGAGGCTGCCACAGAGCGCGGCCGCATCGTCTGCCAGGATGCGCATCGAGTAGTCGCCGACACCGGGCGGATGGGTGGACCGTCCCGTGCCTCGGGCGTCGTAGGTGATGACCGTGTAGTGGTGCCGGTAAGCCTCCACCTGGGCGGCCCAGGTGGTGTGATCGGCGGCCGTGCCCATGATGAGCAGCAGGGGGTCTCCGGTTCCCTCGACCTGGTAGTACATCTCTATCCCGGTGGGCAGGTTGACGAAGGGCATCGAGGACGTCCTCTCTGGTCTTGGCTCAGCCCGACGCGTGGGTCGGGGGCCGCCGGCCCCGGATGCCCGCGGCCGCCTCGAAACAGGCGCCGACCCTTAGTGCTGTCTCCTCGTCGAACGGCCCGGCCGCGATCTGCAGTCCGATGGGCAGACCGTCACGGTCGAAGCCGGCCGGCACCGACAGAGCGGGCAGGCCCGACAGGTTGAACGGGCCCGTGGTGCGCACGTAGGCCAGCGTCACCGGCTCGGCGGAGTCCCCGAACCGGAAGTCGTCGGCATCCCTGGGCGCGGCGGTGGCCGGGAGGGTCGGTGTGATCAGCGCGTCGAGCCGGTTGCGGACGAAGGCGCTCCGCAGGGCCTCAGCGATGACTCGGCGGGCCTCCAGCGCCTTGAAGTAGTGCTCGGGCTCCAGCATCAGGCCCGCCACCAGCAGGGTGCGGATGCCGGGGTCGATCTGGTCGGGTCGGCTGCGCACCAGCTCCCGGTGGTACGCGCCGGCTTCGGGAGCGACAATCCCGAACTCGGCGGCCAAGCCGTGCTCCAGTTCGGGAACCTCCACGCCGACCATGGCCGCGCCCTGGCCGCCGAGCAGGTCGGCGGAGGCCGAGAAGGTCTCCGCCACGTCGGGTTGCATGGGTTCGAGCGGGGCACCGCCGAGCACGCCGATCCGCAACCCATCGACACCCCGGTCAAGGCCGCTGGAGTACTGGGGCACCGGCCTCGACGAGGCCGAGGGATCCAAGGGGTCGGGTCCGGCGAGAACCTCCAGGCTGGCGGCGCAGCCTTCGACGGTAGAGGTCAGGGGCCCGAGGTGGTCGAGCGACCACGCCAGCGCGGCCACGCCGGCACGGGACACCCGCCCGTAGGTGGCCTTCAGTCCCACCGTTCCGCACAGCGAGGCAGGGATGCGAATCGAGCCACCGGTGTCGCTGCCGATGGCCATGGGCACGATCCCGGCCGCGACCGCGGCACCCGAGCCGCCGCTGGACCCGCCGGGAATCCGTCCCAGGTCCCAGGGATTGGAGACCGGCGGGCTGTAGACCCCGCAGGCGAGCTCGTGGGTGGTCGTCTTGCCCACGATGACTGCTCCGCCGCGGCGCAGGCGCCACACCAGCGTGGCGTCGGTCGCGGCCGGTGTCGCCGGGTAGGCCGGCGAGCCGCATCTCGTGGGCAGGCCGGCGGCGTCGACGATGTCCTTGATCGCCACCGGCACGCCCATCAGGGGCCCGAGGTCGCGTCCGGCTGCGATCGCCTCGTCGGCGGCGTCGGCCGCGGCCAGGGCACCGTCGGGGTCCATGACCACGAAAGCCGACAGATCAGCATCGAGGGCGGCCGCCGCAGCCAGGCTGGCCTCAGTGAGCGCCCGGCTGGTGATGCGGCCCGAGCGCAGCGCCCTGCCGGCCTCACCGATGTCGGTCATTGCCCGTTCCGGGGTTAATCGGTAGCGCCCGTCGGCCAGCTCGGATCGAAGGCGGTGGGGTCCAGCCCACCGCTCTCCGACAGCAACGCATCCAGGCTCTCACTCTGCGCGATCCGCTCAGCCAGATCGGCATGTGTGGCCGCCGGGTCGAGCACCTCATGGTCGAGACCTAGTGCACGCATCCGGGCCGCGGTCTGCTCGACCGGATCGCCGGGAGCTGCGTCACCCACGACCGGCACCGATCACCGCGATCACGTCCACCTCCATCTTGAGGCCGGGCAGGCCCAGGGCGGCGGCCTGGCACGCGGTCACCGCAGGGAACGGCCGGCCGGCGAACACTTCGCGGCGAATCTCCATCTCCTCGGCAATCTCTCGCACGTCCTGCATGAAGTAGGTGACCTTCACGACGTCGGCGATGGAGCTGCCCGAAGCGGCCAGGACGCTGGCGATGTTGTCCCACACTTGACGGGCCTGCTCCGTGACGGTCTCCCCCACCACGTTGCCAGCCTCGTCCAAGGCCACCTGGCCGGCCAGGTAGAGCGTGTCGCCGGCCCGCACCGCGTAGGAGTACGGCTCCGGCGGCGGGCACAGCCCGGGCACGTCCACCACGGATTCCAGCGGCATCGGCGGTCAATATAGGCTGCCGTCAGTTCGACCGCGAATTGGCAGCCAGGAACGCCCTCTAGGGAGCCCACCGCTGCCAATTCCCCCAAGCCGACACAGGAGGCCGTCCGATGCCCAAGGTCAATGCCAACGGAGTCGAACTCTGGTACCAGTTCAGCGGCGAGGGCGCCACCGTCGTCCAGATCGGCGGAGCCGTCAGCGCCCATGAGGGGTACGCCACCATCACGCCCGGGCTGTCGCAGCACTACCGCGTGCTCGACTACGACCACCGCGGCTACGGAAGCAGCGACCGCCCCGCCCAGCGCTACACGCTCGACACCTGGAGCGACGACCTGGCCGGGCTGATGGATGCGCTCGACCTGGAACGAGCCCACATCCACGGCGGTTCGATGGGCAGCTTCATCGCGGTGAACTTCGCGGCCCGCTATCCCGACAGGGTCGACAAGCTGGTCCTCGGGGCCGGGGCCGTGGGCCGGTGCGACCGCATGGGGGTGCTCCAGTTCAGGGTCTGGCAGAGCCTGGCCCGGGCCTACGGGGCGGCGTCGAAGGAGCTGGCCGAGCAGCTGCTCATCGACGCCTTCTCACGCGCCTTTCTCGACGGCCCCAACGGCGGCGACGAGGCCGTTGACCTGATGCAGGAGATCACCGCCCGCAACGTGGGCACCGATGTCTTCGTCGACGCCTGCCAGGCGATGATCGACACCGACGTCACCGGCCAGCTCCACCGGGTGGCGGCACCGACGCTGGTCATGGTGGGATCGGAGGACGTGCTCACCCCGCTGGATGCCGGGCCGGGCGGAGCCGGCGCCCGGTACGTGGCCGAGAACCTGCCCGACGCCCGGCTGGTCATCTTCGAGGGCAGCGGCCACGGGCACTACGTCGAGCAGCAGGAGGAGTCGCTGGACGCTATCCTGGACTTTCTGGCCGGGTAGAAGAGACTGGCGGCGCGGCTAACCTCGCCCGCGATGGCCGGTTCCAGCGGATATCGCCAGGTTCTGGAGGTAAACGGTCAGCGCCTGCTGCAACGGCTGTGGGACCTGGCCGAGATCGGACCGATCCCCGGAGGGGGCAACAATCGCCTCGCCCTTACCGACGCCGACAAGGAGGGCCGTGACCTGGTGGTCACCTGGATGCGCGACCTCGGCCTCGATGTGAGCATCGACACCATCGGGAACGTCGTGGCGGTGCAGCCCGACGTGGGCCGCGGCCCGCCGGTGATGATGGGCTCCCACATCGACACCGTCGCCACCGGCGGCAAGTACGACGGCAATCTGGGAGTGCTGGCAGCGCTGGAGGTGATCGAGACCGCCATCGAGAGCGGCATCGACCTTGAGCGCCCGCTGGCGGCAGCCTTCTTCACCAACGAGGAGGGCTCCCGTTTCCCGCCCGACATGATGGGCAGCCTCTGCTACACCGGCGGGCTGACCGTCGAGGAGGCCATGTCGACTACCGACGCCAATGGGGTGGCGGTCGGGGACGAATTGGACCGCATCGGCTACCGGGGCCCGGTGCCGTGCCCGGGACCGGCTCCCTATGCCTTCGTGGAGCTCCACATCGAGCAGGGGCCGGTGCTGGAGCGAGACGGCATGCGCATCGGTGCCGTCACCGGCGTCCAGGGCATCTCGTGGACCGAGGTGAACATCACCGGCCAGTCGAATCACGCGGGCACGACCCCGATGAGCATGCGGCGCGACGCGGGACTGGCCGCCGGCGAGCTGGTGGTGGCGGTGCGGCGCATCGCCAACGAGATGGGCGGGACCCAGGTGGGAACAGTCGGGGCCTTGAGACTGCACCCCGACCTTGTGAACGTGGTGGCGGCCCGGGCCCAGCTCATCATCGACCTGCGCAACACGGACGACGATGATCTGCAGTCGGCCGAGCGACGCCTGCTGACCGAGGTCAGGCGAATAGCCGACTCGGAGGATGTCGAGATCGAGACCAAGTGGGTGGCCCGCTTCGAGCCGGTGGTGTTCGATCCCCGGGTGGTGGAGTTGGTCGAGTCCAACGCCTCGGCGTTGGGGCTGTCGGTGCGGAGGATGCCTTCGGGAGCGGGACACGACGCCCAGATCCTGGCCGCGGTGTGCCCGGCGGGAATGGTGTTCGTGCCCAGCGTGAAGGGCATCAGTCACAATCCAGCCGAGTACACCGAGCCGGACGATCTCATTGCCGGAGCCAACGTCCTGCTCAACACCGTGGTCGCCCTGGCCACGGAGGGCGTCTGAGGCCGGCGATGGCGGTGCGGGCGACGTTCACAGGCTGGGGCAAGTGCGTGCCCCCAGTGAAGTTGACCAACGCCGATCTGGAACAGCTCGTGAACACCGACAATGAGTGGATCGTGGAGCGGACGGGAATCCACGAGCGCGGCATCTCCCATGTGGAGACCACCGACCTCGCCGAGGTGGCCGCCCGGCGGGCCCTGGCCGCGGCCGGCCTGGAGACAACCGACATCGACATGCTGATCCTGGCCACCGTCACGCCCGAGATCACCTGCCCGAGCAACGCCTGCGTGCTGCAGGAGCGCCTCGGGGCGGTCAACGCGGCCGCGTTCGACCTCAACGCGGCGTGCAGCGGGTGGATCTACGGCACGGCCACCGCGTCGTCGATGATCACCGGGGGCGTGGCCGAGCGGGTGCTGCTCGTCGGGGCCGAGAAGCTGCACTGGGTGATGGACTACTGGGACCGGGCCACCTGCATCCTCTTCGGGGACGGCGCGGGCGCCGCGGTGCTGGAGCCATCGAAAAACGGCGACGGCGTGCTGGGTATCGACCTGGGCGCCGACGGCGTGGCCGGTCGCACCATGGTGTTCCCCACGCTGGGCACCCGTGGCCGGCTGAGCAATGTTCGGGACCCCTTCCTGCACCGCCTGCACTTCGACGGCCAGGCCGTCTTCAAGATCGCGGTGCAGGGCATCGAGAAATCCGTGCGGCGTGCGGTAGACCGGGCCGGCCTCAGCCTCGCGGATGTCGATGCAGTGATCCCCCACCAGGCCAACGAGCGGATCATCACCGCTGCGGGCCGGCGACTAGGCCTCGACCCCGACCGCGTGATGCTCAACATCGCCACCCACGGCAACTCCGCGGCCGCGTCGGTGCCGATGGCTTTGTCGGACGCCCTCGACGCCAGGATGATCCAGCCGGGCTCCATCGTGGTGCAGACCGCATTCGGCGGGGGCGTCACCTGGGGGTCGACGGTGACGCGCTGGGGCGAGCGGGTCGAGCCCCTCGGCCACTGCGATCTCGAGCTGCCTCCTTGCGACGAGACCGTCTTCGACCTGCTGGCCTCCAACCGCGACTTCTACGCGCCGCTGCATACCCACAGCCGAGCGGACTGAGACTGGTTCCTACTGCTATTGTCGCGGTCGGTCTTGACCCATTCCTAGACACAAGGGGGCCCCGCATGAGTCCGATTCGACGACGCGGCTTGAAGACGGCCGGAGTAGCGCTAGCGGCTACAGCGCTCCTGCTCGCACTGCCGGCCACCGCTCTGGCCGACGCAGCACAAGGCGAGTCTTCGGGCCTGCCGCGTGAGGAACTGCAGTTCATCCTGAACACGTTCGCCTTCCTCATCTGGGGCGCTCTGGTGATGTGGATGTGCGCCGGCTTCACCATGCTGGAGTCGGGCGCGGTGCGCACCAAGAACGCCTCGATGATCTGCCTCAAGAACATCGGCATCTACTCGATCGCCGGCCTGGCCTACTACTTCATCGGCTACAACCTGATGTACGTCGACGTCGGCGACGTGGTGGGCTCGTTCCAGTTCCTCTACGGACCGTCCGACGCCGAGCTGGGCCTGCTCGACGGTGCGGCCGACCACCTCGGCGAGGTGGTCGGCAACGGCTACGCGGTCATGTCGGACTGGTTCTTCCAGATGGTGTTCGTGGCCACCGCCGCGTCGATCGTGTCGGGTGCTATCGCCGAGCGGATCAAGATGTGGGCGTTCTTCCTGTTCACCCTGATCCTGACCGCCTTCATCTACCCGATCGTCGGATCCTGGTACTGGGGCGGCGGCTGGCTGGCCGAGCAGGGCTTCGTGGACTTCGCCGGGTCCACCATCGTCCACAGCACCGGCGGCTGGGCCGCTCTGGCCGGCGTGATAATCATCGGGCCGCGCCTCGGCAAGTACCGCAAGAACGGCACGGTCAAGCCCACCCCGCCCTCCAACGTGCTGCTGGTGACCCTGGGGGTGCTGATCCTGTGGCTCGGCTGGTTCGGCTTCAACGGCGGGTCGCAGCTGGCTCTGGGCAGCGCGGCCGACGCGGTGGCCATGAGCAACATCCTGGTCAACACCAATCTGGCCGCGGCGGCCGGGGTGGTGGCCGCTCTGGTCGTCTCGCGGCCGATCTTCGGTCGCATGGACCTGTTCGCGGGCCTCAACGGCGCGCTGGCCGGGCTGGTCTCGATCACCGCCGCGCCCGACATAACCGAGCACTGGTGGGCGGTCATCATCGGCGCCATCGGCGGGGTGATCTGCACCGTGGCCATCAAGGGGCTGGAGAAGCTGAAGATCGACGACGTCGTGGGAGCCATCCCCGCCCACTTGGTGTGCGGCATCTGGGGAACGCTGGCGGCGAGCATCGCGGGCGGCGCCAACTTCGGGACACAGCTGCTCGGCGTGGTGGCCATCGGCGCCTTCGCGTTCATCTCCTCCCTGATCGTGTGGAAGCTGATGGACATGGTCATAGGCCTGCGGGTGAGCGCCGAGGCCGAGCGCCTGGGCCAGGACACCGCCGAGCTGGGCATCGAGACCTACCCCGAGTTCGTCCTCATGCCCGAGGAATTCGACGACTGACCCGCACCGGCAACCGCATCATCTTCCGAAGGGCCGCTCGGCGCTGGCTGAAGCGCTAAGTTTCGGCCATGGCTGAAGCGCTAGGTATCGAGCACCTCACGGAGCTCTCCGGCGGGGAGGCGGTCTGGGCGTTCTTCACGCCGCTGATCATCTTCGCGGTGTTCTTCGTGCTGCAGATCGTCCTGCCCGCGAGGCGGGTCACGGGCTACGTGAAGGACCGGGAGACCGGCGAGCCCCGCAACTACCGGCTCAACGGCCTGCTGGTGTTCGTGATCGCGCACATCGTGTGGGCATTCGAGATCGGCGGGCTGCCCCGCGACTGGTTCTACCGGTCGTCGCTGTGGGCGGTGGTCGGGGGCACGGTCTTCTGCGCCATCTTCGCGGTGTGGTCGGTGTTCACCCAGCCCAAGGGCGAGATCGCCAACCCGTGGCTGGCGCTGTGGGAGGGCCGGTCCCAGGAGTTGCAGCTGTTCAACAACCGCATCGACATCAAGATGTGGTGGTACGTGGTCGGCGGGACGATGCTGTCGCTCAACGCCCTGTCGGGGGCGGCGTGGCACCACGACCAATTCGGCGACAACGCCAACCCGGGTATCTACCTGTACGCCGCCTTCTGGGCGTTCTACACCTTCGACTACTTCATCTGGGAGCGGGTCCAGCTCTACACCTACGACCTGATCCACGAGCACATCGGCTTCAAGCTGTGGTGGGGCGGCCTGGTGGCCTACGGGTGGCTGTTCATCCTGCCGCTGTGGGGAATGGCCGCCCATCCGGATCCCGGGCTCTCGACCGGATTGACGTACCTCTGGCTCATCGGAGTGTCGGTGCTGTTCCTGGGCGGTTGGACCATAGGTCGGGGCGCCAACCTCCAGAAGTACACGTTCAAGCGCTGGCCGGACCGCAAGTTCCTGTGGGTCGAGCCCTCCTACATCGAGGCGGGAGAGCGCAAGATCCTGACCAGCGGATGGTGGGGCGTCGCCCGCCACTTCAACTACCTGGGCGAGGGAATCCTGGCCATCTCGTTCGCCCTGGTGTTCGGCCACCCCGGCAACCTGTGGGCCTGGACCTACTCCATCTTCGTGATCTCGTTCTTCACCGTCCGGCAGCGCTTCGACGAGCGGGAGTGCGAGCAGAAGTACGGGCCCGAGAAGTGGGCCGAGTACCAGGAGCGGGTGCCCTACCGGATCTTCCCCAAGATCTACTGAGCGCTCCCATACTGGGAGCGCCGGCTCCGGGCTATCAGCCGCCCAGGTAGGCGGCCCGGACGGCCGGGTGCGTCCGGATCTCCGCGGGTGACCCGACGGCGATCACCGAGCCTTGGTCGAGACAGTAGACCCGGTCGCAGAGGTTGGTGATGAAGGCGAGGTCGTGGTCGATCACCACCACGCCGCAGCCCAGCACGTCGGCGATGCGGCGGATCTGGTCCACGATGATCACCGACTCCAGCTCCGAGAAGCCCGAGGTGGGCTCGTCGAGGAGCAGGAAGCCGGGGGCCTGCGCCGCGGCCCGGGCCAGCTCCAGGCGCTTCGAGGCGCCGTAGTCGAGGGCCCGGGCCCGCACGTCGGCGATGTCGGCGATGCCGCACAGCCCCAGCAGGCCGGCCGCGGTCTGCTCCGCTTGCCGGGATGAGCGGCCGCCAGCCAGCGCGGCCACCTCGATGTTCTCCTGAACGGTGAGCGCCTCGAACAGCCGCAGATTCTGGAACGTGCGAGCCAGGCCCCGCCGGGCCAGCCGGTGGGGCGCCAGCCCGACGATGTCCTGACCTTCGAGGGTGATCCGACCCTGGGCTCCGACCAGGCCGGTGATGGCGTTCAGCATGGTGGTCTTGCCCGCGCCGTTGGGTCCGATGAGCCCCACCACCCGCCCGCTGTGGGCCAAGATGTGGGCGTTGTCCAGGCCCCGCAGACCGCCGAAGTCAACGGTAAGGCCGGCCGCGGCCAGCCGGTCCGGGGCGGGCTGGACAGCCGCCGGGACCGCCCTGTGGTGTTCGGCGCGCGGCACCGCCCGGGTGACTTCCTGAGGTGCCGCGCTGGGAGAGCCGGGGAGCCCTAGCCGGCTACGGAGCCGGGGGCCGAGCCAGTCCGCCAACTCCCAGTCGTCGAGCAGCCCCCGCGGCCTCAGGACCATGAAGCCGAGCATCGAGGCACCCAGCACCAGGTCGGACAGGCCCGGGCGCAGGATCACGTCGAACGGCCCGGGGTCGACGTCGGGTCCCGACACCACCCGGGCGGCCTCGGTCAGCACGGTGATCACGACCGTGCCGAGGGTGGCGCCGGTGATGCTGTTGCGGCCTCCGACGACCAGCATCGTGATGGTCAGCAGCGTGTAGTCGATGAAGAACCGCTCGGGCGAGATCGTTCCGGTGAGCCAGACCCGCAGCGACGCCCCGACCGCGACCACCGCCACCGACAGCAGCAGGGCCCACATCTGGTGGGTGGCGGGATGGATGCCCAGGCTGCGAGCCGCCACGCCGTCCTCCCGCACCGCCCGTGCGAGGCGGGCCGAGCGCGACCGGCGGTAGATCCCGGCCACCACCAGGGCGACGGCGAGCGCCGCGTAGGCGTATCCCCGGCCGGCCATGGCGGTGCCGGGGCGGAAGCTCAGCCCGGCCCGGTTGCCGCCGGTCAAGTCGGTCCAGTTGACGGCCAACTCGAACGTGGCGAACAGCAGCGACAGCGTGATGACGGTGGGGGCGATGGCGCCCGACGCGGCCGCCGAGCGCACCAGCCCGAGCCCGACGACGGCGGCCACGGCCACGGTCAGCGCCACCGCGACGGCAATGGCTGCGGCCGGGTGCACGGTCAGGTCCACCAGCCCGAACGGGGCGTCGGGCACCAGGCGGGCCTTGCGGTCGGTGTCGATGGCGAACAGCACGAAGGCGTACCCGGCGACAGCTCCGAAACCGACGTGACCGAACGACAGGATCCCGGTGTTGCCGATGAAGATCTGCATCCCCACCACGACGGTGACGTTGATGAGCAGCGACGTGAACAGCCGCTCGGAGGCCGCGTCGCCCGCTCCCCAGACGTAGACGAGCCCGATCGCGGCGACCGCGGCGAACAGCACGCCGCCGGCCGCCACGTCGGGCAGCACCCGCCGGGCCAGGACGGTCACACCCGCTCCGCGGCGGCGGTCTGGAGCATCCCGGCCGGCCGGAAGATGAATAGCAGCGCGATCAGCACGAACACGATCCCGTTGACCATGCCGTCGACCTCGTCGGGCAGCCGCGAGACGAGCTGCACCTCGACCACGCCGAGCACGAGGCCGCCGACCACCGCGCCCTGGAGCCGGCCCAGGCCGCCGATGAGGGCCGCCAGGACGCCCTTGAGCATGGGGATGAGTCCGGCCGCGGGCGCGGCTCGGCCGGTCCTCATCAACAGCAGCACCGCGGCGACCCCGGCCAACAGCCCAGCTAGCGCGAAGGCGGAGCGGATCACGAGGTTGCTGCGGACGCCGAGCATCTGGGCGGTGTCGAAGTCCTCCGCCGCGGCCCGGATGGCCATCCCGTAGACCGTCCTGCGCAGGATGGCCAGGGTCCCGAGCAGCGTGGCCACGGTGACCGCGATCACCGCGACATCGACCACCTCGACCCGCACCCCGCCCACCGACACCGTGTTGTTGATCCAGCTGGGCCGGTCGAAGGCCCGGGCGCTGGCCGACACGTACATGACGAAGCCGGCCTGCACCACGAAGTGCACGCCGAACGACATGAGCAGCATGGCGAAGTCGCTGGCGCCCCGCACCCACCTGAACGCCACCAGCTCGAGCGCCACCGACGTGGCGATGGAGGTGGCCACGATGACCGGCACGAGCATCCACCAGTCCAGCCCGATCAAGGTCAGCCCGTAGGCCACGTAGGCGCTGACGGTGATGAGCTCGCCGTGGGCGAAGTTGATCATGCGCATCACCCCGAAGGTCAGGCCGATCCCCAGGGCCAGCAGGGCGTACTCGCTGCCGAGGCCCAGGCCGTCGATCAGCTGCTGGATGAGCTCGACCATCACATGCCGCCCTTCACGTCCGCGCCCTCACGTCCCGTCCTTCACGTCCGCGCCCTCATGTGCCGTCACGTGCCGTTGCCGAGGAACGCCTCGAAGAGGTCCTCGCGGGCCGCCAGCTCGCCGGCCGGGCCGCTGGCGACGATGTCGCCGCTGCGCATGATGTAGGCGGTGCCGGCCATCTCCAGGAGGCGGTGGGCGTCCTGCTCGACGACAAGCAGGGTGATACCCGCGGCGGCCAGTTCGCCGAGCAGTTCGAACACCTGGCTGCGCATTAGGGGCGCCAAGCCGAGGGCGGGTTCGTCCATCAGCAGCACGCTCGGGCGGCTCATCAGCGCTCGGGCGATGGCCAGCTGCTGGGCCTCACCGCCCGACAGCAGGCCGGCGGGCACAGACCGCTGCCGGCCGAGCACCTCGAAGCGCTCCATCAACTCCGCAGCGAGCCGGCGGCGGGCGCGCCGGCCGGTGAGGATCCCCGCCACGAGCAGGTTCTCCTCGGTGGTCAGCCCGGTCAGGATCCGGCGGTGCTCGGGGACCAGCGCGATGCCGGCCCGCAGCATCCGCTGTGGGGACCATCCGGTGACGTCGGTCCGGTGCCAGCGGATGGTGCCGCCGCTGGGGGCGTGCAGCCCGATGACGGCGTTCAGCAGGCTGCTCTTGCCGGCTCCGTTGGGGCCGATGAGGGCGACCGTCTCGCCTTCGGGCACCGACATCGAGGCGCCGTGAACCGCCCGGACGCTGCCGTAGCCAACCTCCACCCTGTCAAGGGTCAGCACAGCGTCCGGGCGGTCCAGAATTCGGCCCGATTCTCTCAGCCGTAGACCGCGGCGAGGGTCGGCTGACCGTTCACGACCTCGTGCACGTACACGGGCGTGTTGGGCGACCCTCCGCCGTCGTAGGTCAGCACGCCGGTCAAGCCGTCGACGCCGGTGCCCGCGATGATGGCCTCGCCGACGGTAACGGGGTCGAGCGAGCCGGAGCGGATCACGGCGTCGGAGATCACGAGGATGGCGTCGGCGGCCAGCGCCGAGTACGACTCGCTCTCGAGGACGCCGCCCTTGGCGGCCTCGTAGCTGGCCAGGAAGCGCACCATCCGGCCATCGGGCTCGGGGAAGGTGTGCGAGGTGTGGAAGAACCCCTCCACGCCGTCGACGAAGTAGCCGCCGGTGGCGGTGAAGGCGTCGGCCACCAGCATCTCGGCGCCGACCTCGGCCTCGCTGAGCTGGGCCCCGAGGATGGCGGCCTGGAAGGCCAGCAGCGCCGAGTACACGACGTCGGGCTGGGGAGTGAGCCCGGCGATCTCGTTGACCTGCGCGGAGAAGTCGGTCGTCTGCCCCGGCACGAACGGGAAGTCGCCGAGCACCTGCCCGCCGAGCGACTCGAACTCCTCGGTGAAGACCTCCACGACGTAGCCGAAGTAGGGCCCGGGCACGCTGAAGGTGACCGCGGTCGTCCAGTCCTTCTCGATGGCGAACTGGGCGGCCGCCACCGCCTGGGCGGTGTCGGTGAACGAGGCCAGCAGCGACAGCTGCTCGGGGTCGGCCAGCAGCGGCTCGGTGGACGACACCGAGATCGTCGGCACCCGGGTGGCGGTGACTTGGAGGATGGCCTGGTTGACGTCGAAGAAGGCCGGGCCGAGGATGGCGGTCACCTTCTCGTCGAGCAGCTCCTGGGCGACCCGGCCGGCGGTCTCGGGGTCGCCCTCGATGTCGCGGATCACCATCTCGACCGGATGGCCGTCCACGCCGCCCCAGCAGTTGAGGAGCTCGACGAAGTACTCGGCCGCCTTGGCCGCCGGGATGTCGACGAAGCCTCCGAGATCGCTGAAGTCGGCCGCGTAGCCGATCCGCAGTGGCTCCCCCTGCGGCGCCGGGCCGCAGGCGGCGAGGTCGGCCGCCAGGATGGCGTCGACGTCCAGGTCCATGGGCGCGGCCGGCTCCGGCTCGGACTCGGGCTCCGCAGCCTCAGGCTCGGCCGGCTCAGGCTCCGCAGCCTCGGGCTCGGCCGGCTCGGGGTCCGGGGCCGGCTCAGGCGCCTCGGTCGGTGCCGGGGCCGCGGTGGTGGCCGGCGCCTCGGCGTCGCCCTCGTCGTCGCCGCACGCGGCGGCCACTAGCGCCAGTGCCAGCACTGCGGCGAGGATCCGGAAGAGTCTCTTCCTGGTGGTGTTGGTTGTCATGGATTCCCCCCTTGTGGGTCTCACAAGCTGTTGTCGATTAGGTCGTTGTCAAGAACTCGCTGACGAGCCGGTTGAACCGGCCCGGGTTCTCGATGAACATGAAGTGGTTGCCGCCCTCGCCGGCCGGGATGGACTCGAACTGCGCGCCGGGGGTCTGCTCGGCGGCCCAGCGGGTGGCCGAGATCGGAATGAACGACCCCTCGCCGGCGATGTAAAGGGAAGGCCGGTTGATCCGGGGCGGCACGTCTCGCCAGTCGGCCAGGATGTCGGTGAAGAACTCCCTGGCCGAGAGCGGTCCCGGCATGCGGGCGTTCTCGGCCAGCAGCCAGGCCTTGTCCTCGGTGGAGATGTTCTCGGTGACCATCCCGTCGATCAGGCCGGGCACGACCTGGGCCGCCGCGCCCGCGGTCAATCCGTTGAAGACCCCGAAGAACGCTTCGGGGCTGAGGATCGACCCGTAGTCGGCGACCTGCTGCTCCGTGAAGGCGGGGTTGGCGATGGGGTGGGTCATCATGTCGACGAACACGGCCTTCTTGATGCCGTCGCCGGCGAACAGGTCGAAGTACGACCACAGCACGCAGCACCCCATCGAGTGGCCGAGCACGTGGGCGGGCTGTCCGGCCACCTTGTCGATGACGGTGTGGAGGTCCATGGCGTAGCGGGCGATGCGGTAGCCGTGGTCGGGTCGCTCGGACTCGCCGTGGCCCCTCAGGTCGAAGGTGATGACTTGGAAGCGGTCGCTCAGGCCGGCCACCTGACGCTCGAACAGGGCGGCGGTCTGGTTCCAGCCGTGGACCAGCACCAGCGGTGGGCCGGTCCCGGCTACGTCGTAGTGCAACTCGACGCCGTCGTTGGTGGTCAGTGTGGCCATGGTGGGACTCCCCGGGGTCGCTGGTCGGTTGCGGATGCCCCGAGCCGGCGGCGCGGGCTTGAGTGCGACCCGCGCCGCCGGGAGGGGGTGTCGGAACGCCCATGGCAATCGCTCGGGGTCTCCGCAGCTATCCGCCCAGCGCCGGCTCCTGTCCACCGAGCGCCGGCTGCTGTCCCGATTGGGACTTTCCTTGTCCGTTTTGCGCAACCAACTGTGGACAGGCCCGCGACGGGGGCCGTACTGTCCCTGTCTATGCGGGCCGCGGCGACGTTCCAGCGGTACACGAACATCGACCATCAGGCCGAGCAGCTGACCGGCTTCGATCAGGCCTACCAGCAGCTCGACTGCGGGTCGTATGACGGCGCGTTCCTGGCCTGTGACAGCGACGAGGTCGGGTTCTTCGTCGAGCGCACCAACCGGCGGCTGGGCCAGCAGGGTGCGGGCCCAGCCGGCGTGATCAGCGCGGTCGTGCTGCTCAGCGACCCCGGCCAAACGGTCTCGAACGGATCGCCGTTCACGATGGACGACGTCCTGCTGGTGGGACCCGGCGGCGCGTACGAGGCTGTGGTCGACGCGGGCGTGGAGCCGGCGGTGTTCGGTGTCTCGCTGGAGTCGGCGGCCGCCCTGCCGCTGCGCCGCCTGTCGAGCCAGCAGGCCGGACGGATCCGCCGGATCGCCGATCCCGAGCTGAGCCGGAAGTTCCGGGCGGTGGCGGCCAACGCTCTGCGGTCCTGGGATGCGGCCTCCCGGAGCATCTCGGTGCCCCGGTCGGTGATGCACGGGCTGATGCTGGAGTTGTTGACCGCGCCGAGTGCGGCCCAGGGCTCGTCACACGCCTCGATCCAGCTGTACCGGGCGGCCCGTGACGTGATGCTGGATGCCCTGGCCGAGCCGTTGTCGATGCCGGAGGTGGCCTCACGGGTGGGGACGTCTCGCCGCACGCTGGAGCAGGCCTTCGACAAGTGCGTCTCTGTGAGCCCGGCGAGGTTCCACAAGCTGCTGCGCCTCAACAACGCCCGCCGCCTGATCGAGAGCGGCCGGCACTCCGTGAGCCGGGCGGCCACCTGCAGCGGCCTCCATCATCTCGGCCGGTTCTCGAGCGACTATCACGATCTCTTCGGCGAGTTGCCCTCGGAGACTGTCCGGCGGGCCCGGGTCCTGATCTCAGACCCCACCCTCGCCGGCGTTTGAGCAGCCGGTCCTTCGCGGAAACCTCTCGGCGCGTCCTGTTGCGCGCCTGAGCCTCAGGCCGCGGCCGCTCGGGGCGCGGCCTCGGGGACAGCCCAGTCCTTCGGCATGGCGGAGAAGTCGAAGAACGGCTCATGGTCATCCGCCGCCACCGCGTCGGCGATCTGCGCGTAGAACCCCTGCCCGGTCTCGGCGGCGAAGGTTATTGCCACCTCGTCGCCTGTTCCGGCCTCGGGGCGCTGCACGTACTCCGGGAACGGCACCTCGTCCGCCTCGCCTTCGGTGTAGCCGCGGGCGAAGAGCTGCTGGAGCACGCCGAACCCGTCGTGGCGCACCAGCTTGGGGCCGCGCACCGATCCCCCCATCTGCTGCACATGCGCAGTGAAGGTGTCGAGGTTATGGGTCTCGTAGGCGACGTGCTGGCATGAGTGGTCGCCGTGTCGCTCCACGAACTTGGATACCTGCGAACACTCGGCCCGATCGATGCCCTCGATCAGCGCTACCCCGAAGTCTCCGAAGTCGATGCACCAGAGCTTCATGCTCGAATCGGGATCGTCCGGACGCACGTCGTCGATCCGGTTGATGAGCGTTCCGCCCTCCACTTCGATGTGGAACCAGGCCCATCGCTCGATGGAGCCCTTCTCGCAGGCGTAAGTGATGTGATCGACCTTCTTTAGGTGTGTCATGGCGTTCGCTCCCAGTGCTCCCGATCTGATCGACGGATGGGAACGCAGACAATCAGACTGAGCGCCTATCTTCAAGTAGAATAAGCAAACTGATCAATATTTGTCAGATTAGCAACTAGACTGACGGCACCGGAGGCTGAGGGCATGCCCGACGGATACAGAATGCACATCCCGTTGGACGGCATCGATCGCCGGCTCGTCGACGTGCTCCGCCGGAAACCCCGCAGCAGCGTGTCGGAGATGGCCCGGCTGACGGGTCTCGCCAGGGGGACGGTGCACGATCGCCTCCGGCGTCTTGAGGCCAGGCGAGTGATTGTGGGCTACGGACCCGACATCGAACCTCGCTCGGCCGGGTTCGGCGTCTGCGCCTTCACGACGCTCACCATCGCCCAGGGAGCGCACGAGACCACCGTGCGGGCGCTGTCCAAGATCGATGAGATCCTCGAGATACACACGGTGACCGGGCGCGGCGACCTACTCGTGAAGATCGTCGCAGCTACCAACGACGAGCTCCACGAGATCCTCCAGCGGATCGCCGCCATCGACGAGGTTCGCCGGACAGAGACCCTCCTCGCCCTGCACACCGCTCTGGTGCGCAGCGTCGCCGATCTCGTCGCCGCGGGCGCCAGATCCTGACCGGCGGCGGCTTCTGCGGTGGAGGTGAGGGGATTCGAACCCCTGGCCTCCTCGATGCGACCGAGGCGCTCTAGCCAACTGAGCTACACCCCCGCGGCCGGCGAGTTTATCGGCGCGACTCAGGGTTCGACGCGTCCCTGAGAGGCCACCACACCGGGCCTCGCCTGCAGACGTGTCAGCCGTTGGCGACCTGCCCAAGAGGCGTGGCCACCGCATCGCCCGGAGCGGGCCGGTCGGGATAGAGCACCCGAACATCGGCCAGGTTGATGGCCGGCGGCTGCTGGCGGTGGGTCGAGCCGAAGGCGAACAGCAGCAGTACCACGTCGACCACCACGTGAACGACCAGCGCAGTCGCCCCGAATACCGGAACGGCCATCAGGGAAGCGAGGGCCAGCCCGCCGAGCATCGTGGCCACGTGCCGGCGCCGGCGATGGGCCTGCTCCGGGGTCCGGGGCAAATCCCACAGGTCCCCCCGTGATCGTGAACCAGCCTCGAGGCTCCTTATCGAGACTGCCCCGCCGGCCAGGGCACCGAAGGACGGGGTGAAGCCGTCCAGATCATCGCCGCGCGGCGACCGGGAGGCCCGCTTGTCCCGGAACCACAGCGCGAAATAGCCCAGCCAGGCCGTGGCCAATACCGTCAATACGATCAGAGTCACGGGTTGCTGTCCTCCTCGTAAGCACGAATCGAGTCACCGCCGCTACTGGTGCGCCGGTGGCACGCCACACGCCGCTTCGATGACCCGTACATGCAGACGACGGCCCAACAAGGATGGCACCGATGACAAGCCAAGTGGTGGATGTCTAACGGAAAGGTTCAGGAGTCCTCGCGCCGGTAGGTTCCGGACCGGCCGCCGGATTTCTCCCACAGGGCGATGTCGCTGATCGTCATCGATCGGTCCATCGACTTGCACATGTCGTAGATAGTCAGTGCGGCCACGCTGCACGCGGTCAGCGCCTCCATCTCCACGCCGGTCCGGTCGACCGTCTCCACCTGCGCCTCGATCCCCACCGAGTCGTCGCCCACCTCGAAGTCCACCGCGACCGAACTCACCGACAGGCCGTGGCACAAGGGGACGAGCTCCGAGGTTCGCTTGGCAGCCTGGATACCGGCCACCCGGGCCACGGCCAGCACATCGCCCTTGCCGATCTCTCCGGCCCGCAACGCCGCGGCCACCTCGGGCTCCATGCGCACCCGGCCACGGGCCACGGCCCGGCGATGGGTCGGCTCCTTCGTCGACACGTCCACCATTCGAGCCCGGCCCTGCGGATCGAGATGGGTGAAGCCCATCACTCAGCCGCCCAGCCTCTAGCCGCCGATCTGCGACATCGACCGGCTGGGCCTTATGAAGTGGACCCGGTTGATCTGATGACCGGCCCACTTCGATGCCACCGAACCCTCCAGGGCGGCTCCGATCTCGTCGTCGCTCGCTCCCGACCGCAGCAGGGCCCGCACATCGGTCTCGGTCACCGCGAACAGGCAGTTGCGGAACTGCCCGTCGGCGGTGAGGCGCACCCGATCGCAGGTCGAGCAGAACGAGTCGCTGACCGACGCCACGATTCCCACCGACCCCGACCCGTCGGCGAAGCGGTAGCGGGTGGCCGGGGCCGACGTGCGCTCGACCGGCTCCACCGGACAGGCGTCGTTGACCCGAGCCAGGATCTCGTCCACCGGAACCACCAGATCGTTGGTCCAGATGCCGTCGGCGTCCAGCGGCATGAACTCGATGAAGCGGACCTCGACACCCTTGCGCCGCCCGAAGTCGACGAAGTCGGCGATCTCGTCGTCGTTGAGGCCCCGCATGACCACGCAGTTCACCTTCACCGGATCGAACCCGGCGGCGATGGCCGCGTCGATGCCGTCGAGCACCCGATCGAGGCTGTCGCGCCGGGTCAGCTCAGCGAAGCGGGACGCCCGAAGCGAGTCCAACGACACGTTCACCCGGCGCAGGCCCGCCGCCCGCAGATCGCCGGCCAGCAGAGGCAGCGACACCCCGTTTGTGGTCATGGCCAGGTCGGTACCGAGTTCGGCCAGCAGACCGACGAGCACCGGGAGGTTGGCCCTCACGGTGGGCTCGCCGCCCGTGAGGCGGATGCCGTTGACGCCGTAGCGCTCGACCATGATGCGAGCCACCCGGGCGATCTCCTCGAAGGTCAGCAGGTCGTCGCGGGGCACCCATTCCAGTCCCTCAGCGGGCATGCAGTAGGTGCATCGGAAGTTGCACCGGTCGGTGACCGAGATCCGCAGGTCCCGGTGGACTCTCCCGAAGCTGTCGACAAGTTGGGCCGCCATTAGCCCGCAGGCTAGCGCCGGGCTCAGCGCACGATCACCCCGGGCTTAGAGCACGATCACATCGACCGGGTCGCCCTCGCCGGCCGGCGAGCCGTCGGGCACCACGGCCAGGGCATCGGCCCGGGTCATGGCCGCCAACTGATGGGAACCCTGCCCGCCCGAGCGCCTCACCCGCAGCACGCCCTGGTCATCACGCCGGGCGGCAACCCTCACATAGTGGGTCTTGCCGTCGCTGCGATGGCCGAGGTCGCCTTCGCTGACCGCCCGCACCAGCGCCGGCCCGAGATCGTCGGGGCCGTGGCCCGCCATGGCCCGCAGCCCGGGCTTGGCCAGCAGCTCGAAGCTCACCATCGACGACACCGGATTGCCGGGCAGGCCGAACACCGGGACGCCGTCGACGACTCCGAAGGCGAACGGCTTGGCCGGCTTGATGGCGATCTGCATCCACCTCATGTCGCCGATGCGGTCGAGCACCACCTTCACGTAGTCGAAGTCGCCCATGGACACGCCCCCCGACGACAGCACCGCATCGCAGCGGGCGGTGCCGCTGCGGAACAGCCGCTCGATGTCGGCGGGGTCGTCGCGGGCGATCCCCAGGTCCACTCCCTCGAAGCCGGCCTCGGCCACCAGGCCCAGCAGCGTGCGGCGGTTGGTGTCGCGGATCTGGCCGCGTCGCAGCGGCCCGGCCGCATCCGCGAGTTCGTCGCCGGTCGAGAGAACCCCCACCCGGGGGCGGGCGTGGGCCGAGACCTCGTAGGCGCCTACCGCGGCCAGAAGGCCCACCCGACCCGGGGTCACCACCGTGCCCGGCTCCAGCACCTGCTCGCCGGCGGCCACGTCCTCGCCCGGCCGGCGCACATGGTTGCCGGACTTCACCCTGGCCTCCACCAGGACCCGGTCCTCGGAGCCCTCGATGCGGCGGGTGAGCTCGACCTTGACTACTGCGTCGGCGCCGTCGGGGATGGGCGCGCCGGTCATGATGCGGGCCGCCTGGCCCGCGCCGACACGGAGGGACCCGTCGTCGCCGGCGCCGATGGTGCCGACCACGTCCAGCTCGACGGGCGCGCCCCGGGTGTCGTCCGCCTGAACGGCGTACCCGTCCATGGCAGTGTTGGCAAAGCCGGGAATCGGCTCGGAGGAGAACACGGGCTCGGCCAGCACCAGGCCCAGCGCCTCGGCAAGATCGAACCGGCGGGCGGGCAGGGCCTCGACCCGCTCCAGCACATGGGCCCGGGCCTCGTGCAACGGGATCAACTCTTCAGTCTCCTTTCGGTGCCGCGCAACAGCCGCACGATATTGCCGTGGTGGCGCATAGCCATCACCCCCATCACCACTGCGGCCACGATCACCTCGGTAGCAGGCCATCCGAACACCAGCGCCAGTACCGGGTAAGTCACACCCACGCTCAGCGAGCCCAGCGCGGCCACCCGGGTCAACCGCACCATGCCGAAGAACACAACTACGCAGATCAGGCCGATGATCGGGTCGAGGACGATTCCGCCACCACCCGCGGTGGCCATCCCCTTACCGCCCCGGAACCGCCTGATTGCCGGCCACACATGGCCGGCCACCGCTCCGATCCATGCCGCCATCGCCTCGGGACGGTCCCACAGCAGCAGGGCCGCTCCGACCGGCGCAGCGCCCTTGGCCATGTCGCCCAGAGCCACGGCCACGCCGGCGAGCCGGCCGCCCAGGCGGTAGATGTTGGTGGCGCCCGGGTTGCCCGAGCCCTCGCTGGTGGGGTCGCGGCCGATCTTGTTGCCGACCAGCACCGCGGTGGGGAACATGCCCGCCGCGTAGGCGACGACAAAGGCCACCCCCATCCAGACCGTCACGCCCGGAATAGTACGGTGCCGAGCCGGGGCGGTGCCGTTATCCTTCGCCGTCGTGCCGGTGTACGACTACCGCTGTGAGCGCTGCACCACGCAGTTCGAGGTACGGCAGTCGTTCAGCGACGACACGCTGACGGTCTGCCCGCCCGAGGGTGGCCCGGCCTCCTGCGTCTCGCCCGGTCAGGGCCCCGTCAAGAAGGTGTTCAGCGGAGTGGCCATCGCGTTCAAGGGCGACGGCTTCTACAAGAACGACCACGGCTCCATCGCCAAGGGCCGGCGCAAGGAGAAGGAAGCCTCCTCGACGTCGTCCAACGGCTCCTCATCAGCGTCGAAGGACTCGAAGGACTCGAAAGACTCTTCGTTGTCGTCCGATTCGGCTTCGAAGTCGGATTCGAGCCCGTCGAAGGCCGACGCCGGCGCATCGTCGTCCTCCTCGACTAGCTGACTCGCCGCCACTGCGGCCCGGCGTCGCGTCCAACGCGACGCCGCCCGGACCGCGGGCCGTGCGCGCCCGCCAGCAGCGAGGAGGCCGGATGTCGCCTGCCAGACCCAGTGCTCGTAACGGCCGAAGCACGGTCGGACGGATCCAGTCGGTGCTGTACCGCCATCGGTGGGTTCGCTTCATCGCCGCGGGCGGTGCAGCCTTGGCCGTGCTGATTGCCCTCACCGACGATCGAACCGGCCCGGCGCCGTCGCCCATCGAAATCGCACCGCCCGGGCCGGCCGGCCTGCTCCCGCCGGGCACCCGCGGCGTTGCCGTCCCCGTGGACAGCCCGGTGTTCGCAGCACGCGACTGGGTGGACGTCCACGCCGTGCTCGACGGCACGGCAGTCGTGCGCGGCGCGCTGATCGTCGACGCCGGTGAGGATGAAGTCGTGGTGGCCGTGCCCGAGGAACAGGTGGATGCGACCGTCGATGCGCTGGCGACTGGAGGGGTGATGCTGGTGCTCGTACCGTCAGCGCAATCCGGTGGCGACTAGAGCCAGCACCGCGCAGCCTGCCAGGACCCGATAGGCGACGAAGGGCCGCAGGCTCACCCGGGTCACGATCTGCACGGTGGCCCACACCGCGATCCAGCCGGTGACCATCGACGACGCCGCGCCCCAGGCCAGCGCGGGCCACAACGACGCCGGGATGCTCAGCCCGGCAAGGCCGTAGACGCCCGCGCCGGCGATCACGGGCAGACTCATCAGGAAGGCCAGGCGCACCGCCGCCTCGCGGCCATAGCCGAGACCCCGTGCGACCGTCATGGTCACGCCCGAGCGCGACACCCCCGGCTGGAGGGCGAGGGCCTGGCCGACGCCCATCACCACCGCGTGCAGGGGGCCGAAGTCGGACTGGTCGCGCCGTTCGGCCAGCCGGTCGGAGACGCCCAGCAGCAGACCGAACACGATCAGCGCCAGAGCCACCAGAACTATGCGGTCCGAGCCCCGCAAGGCGTCGCCCAAGGCGACCCCCACGATCCCGGCGGGCACGGCCGAGACCACCAGCGACCAGCCGACGCGGCCGTCCGGTCCGAGCGGCCCGCGGCCGAGCATCGGCGCGAGAGCCGCACCCGCGTAGGTGACCACGTCACGGCGCAGATACACGGTCGCGCCGACCAGGGTGCCGACATGGACGGCCACATCGAAGGCCGTGGCCGCGTCGCCGGACAACTCGTCCCAGCCGAAGAGCCAGCGGACCAGGATCAGATGACCGCTGGATGAGATCGGCAGGAACTCCGACAGCCCCTGCACGATGCCCAGCACGATGGCGTGGAGGATCGGCACCGCCGTCGAGGCTAGAGGTTGGACCCGTCCACCTGCCGAGATCTCAACTGCCGGACATGGTCACGTCGGCGATGGCCAGGGTCACCCCGGCCGCGCTCATAGGGAGCCACTCCAGGTCCGACCCCACCTCGGTCACGTCCATCAGCAGCCGCTGGATCGTGCTGGCGATGGTCACCTCCCTGATCGGCTCGGCCGTCTCGCCGTCGCGTATTCGCAGGCCCTCCGCTCCCACCGAGAAGTCGCCCGACACCGCGTTCACGCCGCTGTGAAGGCCGGTGACACCCTGCACCAGCAGTCCGTCGTCGATGTCGGCCACGATCTCGGCTTGGGGGCGGGCTCCAGGCGTGAGCCTCAGCGCGTGAGCACCGACGCCGGGGGTGCCCTTGAACCCTCCCCTCACCGCCGAGCCGGTGGACGAAACGCCGGCCCGCCGGGCCGTGTAGGTGTCGTAGAGGAAGGCTTGCAGCACCCCGTTGCTGATCAACGGCACGCGCCGGGTGGCCAGCCCCTCGGCGTCGACGGCCGAGGCAGTGAAGGCCTCCGGGTCGGTGGCGTCGTCGACCAGGGTGAGCGACGACGCTCCCACCGCCTCGTCCATGCGGTCCGCGAACAACGATCGGCCCTTGAGCACGGCGTCGCCGCTCAACGTCGCGCCCACGATGCCGAGGAACCGGGCGGTCACGTAGGGATCGAGCACGACGGTCAAGCGGCGAGTCGGAGCCTTGGTCGCGCCCAGCAAGCGGGTGGCCCGGTCGGCCGCGTCGCCACCGGCCGTCTCCGCCGACAACTCGCCCGGATGCCGTCCGACCGAGAAGCCGAACCCCGTCTGGGTCTCGTCGCCGTCCGACGCCAAGCTGTAGGCGGCCAGATAGCAGCCGGTCTCGCGAGCCGATGCGGCCACGCCGCGCGAAGTGGCCACCGCCGCCTCAAAGATCGTGTCGGCGTAGTCGGCCGACTCCACGCCGGTCACCCGGGGGTCGGCGGCCAGGGTGGCCCGCTCCAGCTCCAGCGCCAGAGCGACCTTGTCCTCGGTTCCGAAGTCGACCAATTCGGACCGGTACAGGTCCAGGGATGCGGGCTCCACACCGTCGGGCTCGGCCACCCCCGCGAACTCGTCGACGCTGCCAAAGCGGGAGTTGTCCAGCGCCTCGTCGAAGGTCTCCCGCAGCGTCTCGTCGTCGAGAGCGGCGGCGTAGGCGAAGCCCTGCCGGCCGTCACGCACGATGCGCACGCCGATCCCCACCGACGACGCCACCGTGAGCGACTCCACCTCTCCCTGGTAGGCCCTTATCTCGGTCTCGTGGTCGCGAGCTACGAAGGCCTCCACATCGATGTCGTCGCCGGCCCAGCCGACAACCCGCTCTGCGATGTCGAGCAGGCTCGGGCTCACGCGGCGGTGCCGCCGACGGTGAGCGAGGTCACCCTCAGCGTGGGCGTGCCGTCGCCGACGGGCACACCCTGGCCGTCCTTTCCGCAGGTGCCTGGAGATCCCATGGCGAAGTCGTTGCCGAGGGCGTCTATGCGGGTGAGCACGTCGGGTCCGTTGCCGATGAGGTTGCCCTCGCGGATCGGGGCGGTGATCCGGCCGTTCTCGATCAGGTAGGCCTCGGTCATGCCGAACACGAAATCGCCGGTCGCGGTGTTGACCTGACCCCCGCCGAGCTGAGCCACGTACACGCCGTGGGAGGTGTCGGCCACGATGTCGTCGGGGTCGGCGTCGCCGTTGTCGATGTAGGTGTTGGTCATCCGGACCATGGGCAGGTGCTGGTAGCTCTGGCGGCGCCCGTTGCCGGAGCTGGCCCGACCCTCCTTGCGGGCCCGCAACCGGTCCCACATGTAGTCGGTGAGCACCCCGCCGGAGATGAGCACGTTGCGCGCCGCCGGCTTGCCCTCGTCGTCGATGCCGTAGTGGCCCCATTCCCCCGCCATGGTGCCGTCGTCGATCAGCGTGACCATGGGCGCGGCCACTCGCTCACCGATGCGCCCCGCGAACACGGAAGCCGACTTGGCCACCAGATCGGCCTCCAGACCGTGGCCGCACGCCTCGTGGAACAGCACGCCGCCGCCCCCGGGGCCGACCACGACCGGCATCTCGCCGCTGGGCGCGGGCCGGGCGGTGAGCTTGGTGAGAGCCCGCTGCGCGGCCCGGCGGGCCATCTCCTCCACGTCGTAGAGGTCGAACAACTCGAAGCCGGCCGTCCGGCCCGCCGACTCGCGGCCGGTCTGCATGCCGGTGTCGCCGGTGGCCACGCACGACACCGAGAACAGGGTGCGCACCTGGTCGTCGCTGGTGAACAGCCCGTCGCTGTCGGCCACCAGGATGCGCCGGCGGCCGTCGCCGTAGCGGGCCGACACCTGGGTGATGGCGCCGCCGGCGGAGCGGGCCGCGGCGTCCGCGGCGGTGAGCAGGCCGACCTTGCGGTCCTTCGACACCTCCTCGGGGGGAATGCGAACCTCGAGCCGACCGGGGGTCTGCAGGGCCGACACGGAGACGGTCTGGGTGCCGCCACCGCCCCTTCGGGCCGCGGCCGCGGCGGCATCCGCAGCCGCGGCCAGGCCGGCTGCGCTCAGGTCGGCGGTGTGGGCGAACCCGGTGGTGTCGCCGGCCACGACCCGGATGCCGGCGCCCCGGTCGCGTCCCGAGACGACCTCCTCGACCCGGCCATCGTCGAGGATCGCCGACGCCGATCGTCTGTCCTCGGCGAAGATCTCGGCGAAGTCCGCGCCCGTACGCATCGCGACCGCCAGGGTGCGGTTCACGAGGTCAGCTTCAAGCATGGGCGACTACTGTAACGC
>VXWX01000076.1 GCA_009835735.1 Acidimicrobiaceae bacterium | reverse complement strand
TGGCGGCGTCGCCCACTCCCCCGCAGCCGAACACGGCCACGCTGTCGCCGCGGCCGACACCGCCGGTGTTGATGGCCGCGCCGATGCCGGCCATCACCCCGCAGCCGAGCAGACCGGCCGCGGTGGCCGGAGCGGCCGCGTCGACCTTGGTGCATTGGCCCGCGGCCACCAGCGTCTTCTCGACGAAGGCGCCGATACCCAGCGCGGGCGACAGCTCCGTGCCGTCGGCCAGGGTCATCTTCTGGGAGGCGTTGTGGGTGTCGAAGCAGATGTGGGGCCGGCCCCTCAGGCATGAGCGGCACTCACCGCACACCGCCCGCCAGTTGAGGATCACGTAGTCGCCGGCCGCGACCTCGGTCACGCCGTCTCCGACGGACTCCACCACGCCGGCGGCCTCGTGGCCGAGCAGGAAGGGAAACTCGTCGTTGATGCCGCCCTCCCGGTAGTGCAGATCGGTGTGGCACACGCCGCAAGCCTGGATGGCCACCACCGCCTCGCCCGGACCGGGATCGGGTATCACGACATCGGTGATCGCGACGGGCTCGCCTACCGCCATCGACACCACTCCTTGCACGGTCTGGGGCATGTCTCGGTCCTCCTCCTGCCGGTGCTTCCGGGCGACCCCGGCACACTACCGCGCCGGACCGATCCATGAAGTAGCGAGCCGCCCCGGCGGGACGGCGGGCATTCTGCGGCTGATAGAGGCTGGAACGGCGGCGTAGAGTCGTGGCCATGTGCCGCAACATCACGACCCTGCGAGGTCTGGCCCCGCCCGCGACGACCGAGGAGGTTGAGGCCGCCGCCCGGCAGTACGTCCGCAAGGTCAGCGGCGTGCAGAAGACGTCGGCCGCAACCGAAGCGGCCTTCGAGCAGGCTGTAGCCCTCGTCGCCGACGCCACCGCCGAGCTGCTGGCCATGCTGCCGCCCCGCCGGACACCGCCGCGCAGCGAGCCGCCGCTGCGGCGCCTGGCCTCGGCCGCGGCCGGTGGCGCGCCCTGAGATTCGGATGCGCGGCTCGACGCGACAGCTGTCCGACCTCGTCGACCAGGCGCGCCGCTACGGGGTGCGCGACGAGGCCGTGCTGGAGGCGATCGGCCGGGTGCCGCGCCAGCAGTTCGTCCCCCGCCGGTTCGCGTCGGCCGCCTACGACGACGGTCCGCTGCCCATAGGCGAGGGCCAGACCATCAGCCAGCCCGCCATGGTGGCCATGATGGCCGAGGCGGCCCGGTTGAGCCCCCACGACTGCGTGCTCGAGGTCGGGGCCGGCTCCGGGTACGGAGCGCTGGTGCTGCGGGCCCTGGCCGGCCGGGTGGTGACCATCGAACGGCGACCGGCACTGGCGGAGAAGGCCCGGGCCGCACTGGCCACCCAAGGACTGGGAGACGTGACTGTCGTGGTCGGCGACGGCACGCTGGGATGGCCCGAAGAAGCGCCCTATGACGCCATCGTCGTCACTGCGGCCGGTCCGGCGCCCCCGACTCCCCTGCTGGAGCAGCTCGCGCCGGGCGGGCGACTGGTGATACCGATCGGTCCGCGGTACGGTCACCAGCACCTCATGCGCTACACGCGGCGCGGCCAGCAGGACACGCACAGCGGCGGTAACGGCTCGCCGGGCGAGGAGTACCGCGAGGAGCGTCTCACGCCCGTCCGCTTCGTGCCCCTGCTCGGAGCCCACGGCTTCCCCGGCAGCAAGTGACCCCTCGATCGGCGATGAGCCGTCGATGACCCAGACCCGCGTCCGCGTGCTCGACGCCGGCACGCCCGGCATCCCCCGCGATCATGACCGGTTCAACGTGAACGGGCCTTCGGTGCTGGCTGCACCCGAATGGATGCCCGACCGGCCGGGCCGCTATCTCATGTACTTCGCGCACCACGTCGGCCAGTCGATCCGCCTGGCCGCCGCCGACGAGCCAACCGGGCCGTGGCGCATGGTCGAGCCCGACGTGCTCAACGTGGACGACACCCCGTCGGACCGCCAGCCCCACATCGCCTCGCCCGACGTCCACACCGACCACCAGCGGCAGCGCTTCGTCATGTACTTCCACGGGATGGTCCCTGAGTCGGTCGGCGGCCACCTGCCGTGCTGGAACGTCTACCCGTCGTTGAACCAGAAGACCATGGTGGCTACCTCCGGCACCGGTCGAGACTTCGCGTTGGTTGAGCCGGTGGTAGCGGTGTCGCCCAGCTATCTGCGGATGTTCCACGCCGGCGACGCCTGGTACGGCGTGGCCATGCCGTCTCAGGTGGTGCGCTCGGCCGACGGTCTGAGCGGTTTCGAGTACGGACCGATGCTGTTCGACGACGACGAGATCCGCCACTGCTGTGTGTCCTACCGGCCGGACCGCCGGGAACTGGAGATGCTGTTCACCCGCTGCTTCGAGGCGCCGGAGCGGATCTACCGCACGGTGATCGACACGTCACCGGACTGGCGCGACTGGAAACCCGGACCGGTCAGCGAGGTCATGCGACCCACCGAGCCGTGGGAGGGTGCCGACGAGCCGCTAAAGCCGGTGGCGAGAGGTTTGGCGGCCTCGCCCCAGAACGGCCTGCGCGACCCGTGCCTGCTCGACGCCGGCGACCGGCGATGGCTGTTCTACGCCGCCTCAGGCGAGCACGCCATCGGCGTCACCGAGCTATAGGCGCTGCCGACCGGCGCTCCCAGCCGAATTGGCAGCCCAACGCACCCCATAGGGGGCAAGACGCTGCCAATTCATCACGGAGTGCCATCCCCATCCCGAACTGGCAGCAGAACGCACCCCATAGGGGGCAAGACGCTGCCAATTCTGGGCGAGCCGGCCGGTGGGCCGTAGCCTGTCGTTGTGATCGACCTTCGCTCCGACACCGTCACCAAGCCCACGTCAGCCATGCGGGCAGCCATGGCATCAGCCGCCGTGGGCGACGACGTGCACGGCGAGGACCCCACCGTCAACGAGCTACAGGAGACCACCGCGGCGCTGCTCGGCAAGGAGGCCGCCCTGTTCGTGACCAGCGGTACGCAGGGCAACCTCTGCGGGCTGCTCGCCCACTGCGGGCGCGGCGACGAGTACATCGTCGGCAACCATGCCCACACCTACATGTACGAGGGTGGCGGCGCGGCGGTGCTCGGCTCCATCCAGCCTCAGCCCGTGCCCACCGGTGACGACGGCATGATCGACCTCGTCGCGGCTGAGGCGGCTGTGAAGGCCCCCGACCACCACTTCGCCCGCACGCGCCTGCTGTGCCTGGAGAACACTAACGACGGCAAGGTGCTCACCCTGGCCCAGATGGAGGCCTCGACTGAGGTTGCCGCCCGCCACGGCCTGTCCCATCACCTCGACGGGGCCCGGTTGTGGAACGCGGCGGTGGCGCTAGGGGTCTCGCCAGCGGTGGTGGCCGCGCCGTTCGACTCGGTGTCGGTGTGCCTGTCGAAGGGTCTGGGCACACCGGTTGGATCAGTGCTGGTCGGGCCGGCAGACCTCATCGACGAGGCGCACAAATGGCGCAAGATGCTCGGGGGCGGGATGCGCCAGGCCGGCATCGTGGCGGCCGCCGGCCTCTACGCGCTGGAGCACCACATTGAGCGCCTCGCCGACGATCATGCCAACGCGGCCCGCCTGGCGGAGGGATTGGGCGCTATCGACGGCGTGAAGATCGATTCGTGTGCCACCAACATGGTGTTCATCCGCCTCGACGATGAAGCGGGAGGCAATCGCCCGGACCTGAGCGAAGCGCTCGCCGACCGCGGCGTTCTCACCCGCTGGACCGGTTCACAGTCCCGACTCGTCACCCACTTGGACATCTCTGCCGACGACATCGAGACCGCCATCGAGGTCTTCGCCGAACTGCTGGCCTGAGACTCGGCGCAACGGCCGGTTGCCGATCCGGTCGGTGCGCGATGAGTACGGTGGCGCCGTGACACTGGCAGTGGCGGGAACGCTGATGCAGACACCGGCACGCGACCGCTTGACCGTGATCGACGCCGTGGTGGAGGTTGACGGCGGCGGGACCATCACCGCCGTGCACGACCGGTCCACCTCGGAGGGAGCGGCTTCGGGAGGGGCCGCGCTTGATGCGGCAGACGAGCGGGTGGACCTGGCCGAGGGCACGTTCCTTATGCCCGGGCTGGTGGACCTTCACATCCATGCGCCCCAGTGGCCCCAGCTCGGCACCGGGCTCGACCTGCCGTTGGAGCGCTGGCTGTTCGACTACACCTTCCCGCTCGAGGCTCGCTACGCCGACGCCGGGTTCGCCTCGGTCGTCTGGGACGACCTGGTGCCGTCGTTGCTGGCTATGGGCACCACCACCGCGGTCTACTTCTCGTCCAACCATCTGGAGGCCACCACCGCCCTGGCCCGAGCCTGCGCCCGCCACGGCCAGCGGGCCCTGGTGGGCCGGGTGGCCATGGACCACCCGGTCGGCACCCCCGAGTGGTACCGGGATGCGACCGCCAGCGACGGCGTCGAGGCGTCGGCGGCATCCATAGATGCCGTGACAGCCGTGGGTAGCCCGCTGGTAGAGCCGATCATCACCCCTCGGTTCACTCCCGCCTGCACCGACGCTCTGCTGGAGGGACTGGGAGAATTGGCCGCGGCCACCGGGGTGCGGGTACAGACGCACTGCGCGGAGTCGGACTGGCACTGCGACTACGCCCTCGACCGCTTCGGCGTCAGTGACTCCGCCGCCCTCAACCGCTTCGGCCTCGTCCGCCCGCGCACCGTGCTGGCTCACAGCGACCACCTGACGGCGGACGAGATGACCCTGGTGTCCGGGCGGGGTGCGGGCGTGGCCCACTGCCCGCTGTCCAACGCCTACTTCGCCAACGCGGTGTTCGGTGTGCGGCAAGCACTGACCGCCGGATTGGGCGTGGGGCTGGGCAGCGACATCGCCGGCGGGGCTCGCCCCGGCCTGCTGGGCGTTTGCCAGGACGCGGTCACCGTCTCCCGCATGCTGGAGGACGGCGTCGACCCCGCCCTCGGCGCAACGGATCGGGGCGTGCCCGAGTCCCGCATCGACACCGTGACCGCCTTCTGGCTGGCTACGGCCGGAGGCGCCGCCGTCGTCGACCTGCCGGTGGGGCTCATAGAGCCGGGTCGCTGCTTCGACGCCATGGCAGTGCGGACCGACCGGCCAGGCGGAGCCATTCGGCTGTGGGACGGCATCGACGACGAAGCTCGCATCTTCGAGAAGGTGGTCCGCCTGGCCACCGCCGATGACATCATCCACGTGTGGGTCGACGGCGCGAGCGTGAAGCGGCCGCTGAGCTAGGCGCCCCCTCCGCTCCAGCGCCACTAGCGTCGGGCCATGACCGAGACCCTTACCGCTCCTGACGGCACCGTGTTCGTGCGCACGCCCGAGGAGCGTTTCGCCGCCATCGACGACTACCCCTACGAGCCGCGATACGTCACCGTGGACGGCCTGCGAATGGCATATGTGATCGCCGGCCCGGACTCTTCGGACGCCGGTACGGCCACGATCCTGCTGCTGCACGGCGAGCCGACCTGGGGCTACCTGTATCGCAAGATGATCCCGGTGCTTGCCGGTGCCGGGCACCGGGTGCTCGTGCCGGATCTGATCGGCTTCGGCCGGTCCGACAAGCCAGTCGAGCGTTCGGCCTGCACCTATGCGGGACACGTCGAGTGGATGCGCGGCTTCGTGGAGGCGACCGCGGTCGAGCGGGGCGACGGGCCGCTGCACCTGTTCGGCCAGGACTGGGGCGGCCTGATCGGCCTACGGCTGGCGGCGGAGAACCCCGACCTAATCGACCGGCTGATCCTGGCCAACACCGCCCTCCCGGTGGGCGACTCCCCCGGCGCCGGCTTCGACTTCTGGCGGCAGTTCAGCCAGGACGTCCCCTTCCTGGACTGCGGCCGGCTGGTCGAGAACGCAACCGCCAACGAGTTGAGCGAGGCCGCCCTCGACGCCTACCGGGCGCCGTTCCCCGAAGAGCTGTACATGGCCGGTGCCCGCCAGTTCCCGCTGCTGGTGCCGGTCTCGCCCGACGACCCGGCCGTACCCGCCAACAAGGCCGCCTGGACGGTCCTGGAGCAGTGGACCAAGCCGGTGCTCACCCTGTGGGCGCCCGGCGACCCGGTGCTGGGCGGCCTGCAGCCCTTCATGACCGAGCGGATCCCGGGCGCGGCCGGCCAGCCCCACGCCCAGTTCGAGCCGGCCAGCCACTTCATCCAGGAGGACCAGGGCCCGGCTCTGGCCGAGGCCATCAACGCCTGGCTCGCCGCCGGCTGACCGGACAAGCCCGTCGAAGGGTCCGTGCCGGTGCCTGAGATCATCGAGGTGGAGGCCTACCGCAGAGCCATCTCGGCCACTGAGGGGCGCACGATCGCACGCGTCCACGCTCCCGATGAATGGTTTGCCAAGGACGGCACCACCACCGATGCGCTGCGCCTGGAGCTGACCGGAGCCCGCATCGAGGAGGCCCGCCGCATCGGCAAGCTCGTCATCGTCGACACCGACGGCCCGCGGCTGGGGCTGCGGTTCGGCATGACCGGCAAGATCGTGGTGGACGGGGCCATGCCCATCGACCATCTGCTGTACGACAGCCCCCGCCACGAGCCGGCCTGGGACCGGTTTGGGCTGGAGTTTGAGGGCGGGGGCGCCATGGTGCTGCGTGACCCTCGGCGGTTGGGCGGCGTTCAGCTCGAGCCGGACGAGAGCAAGTTGGGCCCGGACGCGCTGTCGCTCACACTCGGCCAGCTGCGCAAGGCGCTCGGCGACTCGACGGTGGCGCTCAAGGCCCGGCTGCTCGACCAGCGGCGGGTGGCCGGGCTCGGCAACCTGCTGGTCGACGAGGCGTTGTGGCGGGCCGGCCTGTCCCCCGTCCGGGAAGCCCGATCCCTGGATGCCCGGGAGACGGCCCGGCTGCATCGCAACGTTCGCCGCACGCTGGCCGTCCTCGGCGAGCGGGGCGGCTCCCACACGGGCGACCTCCAGCCAGGCCGGGAGCGGGGTGGCGGCTGCCCCCGCGACGGGGCGGCTCTGCGCCGCGAACAGGTGGGCGGCCGCACCACCTACTGGTGCCCCGACCACCAGACCTGACACCGCGGCTGCAACCCCCAGCTACAACCACACACGTAGCCTGATCGGATGGCTGGGCCACTGGCGCTGCGATTCGTGTCGTCCTTCCCCCACGCTCGCCAGATGCCGGCCACGGTGGCCGAGATCGCTCTGGTGGGGAGGTCCAACGTGGGCAAGTCGTCGCTGCTCAACGCGCTGGCCCAGCGCAAGCAGCTGGCCCGCACGTCCAAGACCCCCGGCGCCACCCGGCTGATCAACGCCTTCGAACTGGGTGCCGAAGGCTCGGGACTGTGGCTGGTGGACTTGCCCGGCTACGGGTACGCCAAGGCGTCCAAGGCCGAGCAGAACCGCTGGAGCTCCATGGCTGAGGGCTACCTCGCCCACCGGGAGCCGCTGAGGGGCGTGCTCCATCTCATCGACGGCGAGATCGGTCCCACCGGCCTCGACCTCCAGACCGTCGAATGGCTGGACGGGCTGGGACTCCCCGTGACCTACGTGGCCACCAAGGCCGACAAGGTACGCCCGTCCCGCCGCGGCAACCGCCGGAGCGAACTCGCGGCCAAGCTCGGCACCGACCGGGGCACGGTCCAGTGGACCAGCGCCTCCAAGGGAACTGGCATCACCGAGCTCCGGGCTCTGGTGGCCACGCTGCTTCAGGCCTAGGGGCGCGGGAACTGGCAGCAGTTAGTGCCCTATAGGGCACCGTACGCTGCCAATTCGCAGGGACGCCGGCTAGGCGGTGGAGGCCAAGGACGCGACCGCGGCGGGCAGGCCGTGGCCGTGGGGCAGCCCGAGCACCGTCATGGCCGTCTCCAGGCCGCCCAGAGCGCCGAGCAGCATTGGCTCGTTGAGGTCGCCGAGATGGCCTATGCGGAAAGTCCGGCCCTCCAGCGAGCTCATCATCCCCGATCCGACGCTGACTCTGAAGCGGTCCCGGGCCATGTCGATCAGCGGACCGGCAGCGACGTCGCCGGTCCGCACGCAGGTAATGGCCGCAGTGCGGTGCTTGGGCTCGGCGATGTTGATCTCCCACGGGCCGCCCGACGCCCAACCGTCCACCGCGGCGTGCACCGCTGCCGCCCAGCGGCGGTGACGGGCCACCGAGGCGTCGATCCCACCGTTCTCAGCGATCATGTCGAGCGCCGCCCGAAGGGCGAACATGTGCTGGATGGGCGGGGTGCCGCCGAACCGCATGTAGATGTGGCCCCTCTCGAAGCGGGGTGCCCACGCCAGATGGAACCGGGGGGTGGACGCCGAGCGGTTGCGCTCCAGGGCCCGCTCGCTCAGCGCGCAGAAGGCAAGGCCGGGCGGCATCATCAGGCCCTTCTGGGCCGCGGCCACCACCACGTCGATCCCCCAGTCGCGCATCCGCAGCGGCTCGATGCCCAGCGAGCACACCCCGTCCACCACGAACAGCGCCGGATGGCCGGCCGCGTCGATGGCGGCCCGCATGGCGGCCAAGTCGGTGACCGCGCCGGTGGAGGTCTCGGTGTGAACGATGCACACGTTGCGGATGCGGTGGGCCGTGTCGGCCATCAGGATGTCGGCGATCTCGGCGGGGTCGGTGGGGCTCTGCAGATGCTCCGACGTGGACACCACCTCGTAGCCGAGGTCCCGCGCCATCATGGCCCAGCGCTTGCCGAACAGCCCGCAGTCGGGGATCAGCACCGCGTCGCCGGGATCGAGGGTGTTGGTCAAGGCCGACTCCCAGGCGCCGTGGCCCACCGTGGTCAGCACCACGATCTCGTCGGCCCCGCCGAACACCTCTGGCAACTCGGCCCAGACGCTGTCGGCCAGCGCGATGAAGTCGGGATCGGCGAAGTCGACCGCGGGCCGACGGAAGGCCTCAAGCACCCGGTCGGGAATGTTGGTGGGCCCGGGATTCTGGACGAAGTACCGGCCCCCCACGCCCCGTGGTCCTGCAGTCACTGTCTCATCCCCGTACCTCGACGCGAGCTGCTGCGCTCAGGCCTCCAGTTGGCCGGCCAGGGACTCCACCGAGTCGATGAACTCCTCGATGATCTCGTACACCACTTGGGCGCTGGTCTTGGATTGGTTCATGGTGCCCACGATCTGGCCGACAAAGTAGTTGGCCAGCTTCTCGGCGCCCGAACCGGCGGTGTGAGCGGCCCGCTCGATACGGCGCTGGGCGGTGCGGATCAGCACCGGCTGCAGCGGCATGCCGAGCGGGTCCGGCGTGTTGTCGCGGTCCCATTCCTCTGTCCAGGCCGACTTGAGCATCCGGGCCGGCTTGCCGGTGAGAGAGCGCGATCGCATCGTGTCCGACGATGTGGCCGTCAACATCTTGTCCTTCACCACCGGATGGGTCTCGGCCTCGACGGTGGTGAGCCACACCGACCCGCACCACACGCCCTCGGCACCCAGCGCCAGGGCTGCTGCCATCTGGCGCCCCCGGCCGATGCCTCCCGCCCCGAGCACGGGCAGGTCCACGGCGTCGACAATCTCGGGGATCAACACCATGGAGCCGATCTCGCCGGTGTGGCCGCCGGCCTCGTATCCCTGGGCGATGATGATGTCCACTCCAGCAGCCTGGTGGCGCTCGGCGTGCACCGCCCGGCCCGCCAAGGCGCCAACCAGCTTGCCGGCGTCCTTGGCCGCATCGATCATGTACTGCGGCGGCGGGCCCAGCGCGTTAGCCACGAAAGCGCCCCGGTGGGCCAGTGCGATCTCCAGTTGCGCGCCGGCCGCGTCGGCCGAGAACGGCGTCACGTCGCCGAGACTCCCGAAGGACGTGAGCGAGTCCGAGCCATCGTCGTCGGGCAGCGGCGGCACGTCGTAGCGGGCCAGGATCTCGTCCACGAAGTCGGCGTGCGTGGCCGGAATGAGCTGGCGGACGTCGTCGAGCGTGAATCCACCGTCGGGGCCGCCGGAGAGGCTGGCGGGGATGATCACATCCACGCCGTAGGGCTTGTCGCCGACCTCGGCCTCGATCCATTCCAGGTCGATCTCAAGGCTCTCCGGCGAGTGGGCCACCGCTCCCAGCACTCCCATGCCACCGGCCTTGGACACCGCGGCCACCACGTCGCTGCAGTGGCTGAAGGCGACGACAGGGAACTCGATGCCCAGCATTTCGGTGATGCGGGTCTTCACAACCGCCTCCTCTGCGTCTGGATGAAGGTGAGACCAGTCCCCACGCTAGGCGCGCCTTCGCTGGGTTTCGCTCCAGGTGAGGCCGGTTTCCACGCTCGGCTCGCGGGGAAGGCCCAGAACATGCTCGGCCACGATGTTGCGCTGCACCGCGAACGTCCCGCCCCCCAACGTGAGAGCCGGTGAGAACAGCAGGCCGTAGTGCCAGATGGGATCGACGTCGGGGAAATGGCCGCCGCCGCGGGGGAAGTTGACCTCGGTGGCGCCCGTCTGCATCGACTTGGGGATCTCGCCTGCCGGCCCCGAGCCGGTGAGCAGGCCGGCTGCGCCGACCGTGGCCGCGGCCGCCTCCATCACTCTCTGACCGTGGTCGTCGGACATGATCTTCTGGATCGACGCCTCGGGTCCCGGTGTCCGCCCGGCCAGGCGGGCGCTGAGGGTGCGCAGCTGGTTGAGCCGGAGCACCTCAGCCTCGCAGTACACCGAGGCCAGGCGGTCGCGCAGCACCGGGTCGGACACGCCTCCGTTGCTCTTGACGAGCTGGATCAGCTTCTGGGCTGTGGGGCCCAAGCTCCACAGCACCCCGCCCGAGGACAGACCGACCCGCTCGTTGGCCAGCGTCACCTTGGCCAGGCGCCAGCCATCGCCGTCGGCGCCCACACGCAGGCCGGCCGGCAGCCGCACGTCGTCGAAGAACACCTGGTTGAACGAGTGGGCGGTGGTCATGTCCACGATGGGCTGCATAGTCACGCCGGGGGCGTCCATGGGGCAGATGAAGTAGGAGATGCCCTTGTGCTTGGGCACGTCGGGGTTGGTCCGGGCGATGAGGATCCCGAACTTGCTGTGGTGGGCTCCGCTGGACCAGATCTTGGAGCCGTTGACCACGTAGGTGTCGCCGTCGCGGACGGCCCGGGTGGACAGCGAGGCCAGGTCCGATCCGGAGTCGGGCTCGCTGAAGAGCTGGCACCAGTACTCCTCACCGCTGAAGATGGGCCACAGGTAGCGGTCCTTCTGCTCAGGAGTGCCGGCGGCCAGGATCGTGGGTGCGGCCCAGCCGATCCCGATCAGGTTGTCGGGCCGCTTGACCCCGGCGGCGGCGAGCTCCTCGTCGATGACGAGTTGGTGCAGCCCGTCGGCCTCCAGCCCCCACGGCCGGGGCCAGTGGGGAACCACGTATCCGGCCTCGGCCAGCTGCTTACCGGTGGGATTCGGGTGCTCCACAATCCACCGCCGCACCTCGGTTCGGCGGGGATCGTCGTCGGGGGGTAGATCGAAGTCCACTCGCCATCACTCTCGCCCCGCCGGAGCGCGCTCGCAACCGACGCCAAGCGGTTGATCGATCCGGTGTGGAAGGCCGATACGGTGCGGCTGCTCGGCTGGCCTGCCCCGCAACACCCGATGAGACAGGAGACGGCAATGAAGCTGGGACTGAACACCGGATACTGGTCGGCGGGGCCGCCCAAGGGGGTGACCGAGCAGATCGCGGCGGCGGACCGGCTCGGGTTCGACTCGATCTGGACCGCCGAGGCCTACGGGTCGGACTGCTTCACGCCTCTGGCCTGGTGGGGGGCAGCCACCGAGCGGGTGCGGCTCGGCACGTCCATCACGCAGATGTCGGCCCGCACCCCGGCCGCCACGGCCATGGCCGCCATGAGCCTCGACCACCTGTCGGGCGGCCGCTTCGTGCTGGGCGTGGGCGCATCCGGCCCGCAGGTGGTGGAGGGCTGGTACGGGCGGCCCTACTCCCGGCCGCTGGCCCGGACCCGCGAGTACGTGGACATCGTGCGCCAGGTGGTCGACCGGGCCGGCCCCGTCGCCTACGACGGCGAGTTCTACCAACTCCCCTACAACGGCGAAGGCAGCACCGGGCTGGGAAAGGCCCTCAAGAGCACCGTGCACCCGCTGCGGCGAGACATCCCCATCTACCTCGGCGCGGAGGGCCCGAAGAACGTCGCCCTGGCGGCCGAGATCTGCGACGGCTGGCTGGCCTGGCTGTTCTCGCCCCGCCACGACGCCATGTACCGCGGCTTCCTGGACGAGGGCTTCGGCCGTCCCGGTGCCCGCCGCTCCCCCGAAGACTTCGAGGTGGTGGCGTCCACCATCCTGGTCCCCGGCGACGACGTGGACGCCTGTGCCGACTTCGTGCGGCCGGTGATCTCCCTGTATGTGGGCGGCATGGGCGCCAAGGGCGCCAACTTCCACCGGGCCGTGTTCGACCGCATGGGCTATGAGGCCCAGTGCGACACCATCCAGGACCTGTACCTGGCCGGCGACAAGGCCGCCGCCACCGCGGCAGTGACCACCCAGATGTGCGAGGAGATAGCACTGATCGGCCCGTGGGCCAAGATCGCGGAGGACCTGGAGGTGTGGCGGTCGTCGGTCGTGACCACGCTGCTGATCAGCGGCGACCCGGCCACCCTGGAGCGCTTCGCCGAACTGGCCGGCTAGACGCCCGACCCGTGATCAGGGGCCGAGCGTGGCGTGGGGCAGGCTCTCGATGACGCCCTGCGGGGTCACCGCCATGAACTGGGCCAGTTCGGTGAACTCCTCTAGCGTGGTGGCGTCGGTGTAGCTCATGGCGCTTCGCAGCCCCGCCATCAACTGCAGCACCAGCTTGGAGACCTCCCCCTTGTAGGGGACGGTGCCCTCGACGCCCTCGGGCGCCCGGTACGACAGGTACTCCTCGTCAAGGTCCTCGCCGGCGCGGTCGGCCCGGGCCTGGACGGCCTCGAAGCTGGCCATGCCGCGGATGCGCTTCTGGAGGCCCTTCGGCCCTTGCTCCACCTCGCCGGGACTCTCCTTGGTGCCGGCCAGCATGCTGCCGACCATCACCGTGGACGCGCCCGCGGCCAGGGCCTTGGCAATATCACCGGAGCCGCGGATGCCTCCGTCGGCAACGACGGGCACGTCTATGCCGGCGACGTCGGCGATGGCGGTCAACTGGGGTACGCCCACGCCGGCCACGGTGCGGGTGGTACACACGCCACCGGGCCCCACACCCACCTTCACCGCATCGGCTCCTGCCTCCACCAGGTCGACAGCGCCGTCCATCGTGGCGATGTTGCCGGCCAGCACGTCGATGTCCGCGAAGTGGTCCTTGAGCTTGCGCACGCCGTCCAGGGCGTGGTCGGAGTGACCGTGGGCGATGTCCAGGACCAGCACGTCGACTCCGGCCGCCACCAGCGCCTTGGCCCGCTCGACCATGTCGCGGTCTGTGCCCACCGCCGCGCCTACCAGGAGGTTCCCGCCGGCGTCCTTCACCCTGTAGATCTCGTCGGCCTGGGTGTCGGCCGGCATGAAGCGGTGAACGATGCCGATGCCGCCCAGCCGGGCCATGGCGATGGCCATCTCGTGCTCGCAGACGGTGTCCATGTTGGCCGCCACAACCGGCAGGTCCAGCTCGACGCGACGCGACAGCCGTGTCCGCACCGAGACGTCCTGGCGGGACCGGATCGACGATCGCCGGGGGACGATCAGGACATCGTCGAAGGTCAGCCCCGTGCGTAGTTCAGGAAGCCCCATAGGTGACGCCAAGCTACAAGACGCGTCGACGCCGAACCAGGGATGCGTCGACCGGTTCGGCCGCTCAGTCGACGGAGATCTGGGCCATCAGCGTGGCCCGCTGCTCATCGAAGGCCTCGAGGTCCAGCTGCCCGTCGTCATAGCGGCGATGCAGTTCCTCCACCTTGGCCATGATCTCGTCGTTGCTAAGGGAAGGGCCCGTCGACGGAGTCTCGGCAGGCTCGTCGTCTCGCCGGCCGTGCTCCAACTCATAGAGTTCGCCCCGTCCCAGGCGCTTCTGGCGCTTGGCCTCGGCGCGAGCCTTCTTGGCCATGTCCCTTTGACGCTTTGCGAAGCTGGATCGTCCGGTTGCCACTGGGATCAGCCTCCGTGAAGTTCGTGGCGCCTTGCTCTGGCAGGGGCCGACATAGCAGGCTAGACGCAACAACGACCATTTCCATCCCAGAGTCCCATCCAGACAGACCGTTCTCATGCCCGACACCGCCGCCGTGGACATCTACTCGCCGGACGCCTATGTCGCCGGCCCACCGCACGAGCTCTTCACCCGCCTGCGCCGCGAGCACCCGGTGTGCTGGCAGGAGGTACCCGAACAAGCGGGCTACTGGGCTGTGCTGCGCCACGCCGACGTCGTTCATGTCGCTCGCCACCCCGAAGTGTTCTCGGCCTCCGAGGGCGGGGTGGTCATCGAGGATCTAGAGCCGGCCAGCCTCGAAGCCATGCGGGACATGCTTCTGGCCATGGACCCGCCCCGCCACACCGCCTACCGCAAACCGGTGTCGCCGGAGTTCAAGGCCCGGGTGATCGGCAGGATGGAGGACCAGATCCGGACCATCACGGTCGGGATCCTCGACCGGACCGGCATCGGCGGCGAAGTGGAATTCGTCCACGACGTGTGCGCCCATCTGCCCAGCGAAGTGGTCGGCCAGCTGCTCGGGCTGCCCCGCGAGGACTGGCCGGCCATCCACGCCATGGCCGAGCGCAACTCCGGCGGCCAGGACCCCGACATTGCGGATCCGGCCGAGCGGGGTTCTTCCAGCATGGAGATGGCCATGTACGCCATGGGGTTCGCGACCCGTCGGCGCGCCATGCCGCTCCAGGGGGATCTGACCGACGTGCTGCTCGGCAGCCATTTTGACGGCCACCTGATGACCGATGTGGACTTCGGCCGCTTCTTCGTGCAACTGGTGACGGCCGGCAACGACACCACCCGCACGATGCTGTCGAGCGGCCTGCTGGCCCTGCTGCAGCACGCCGATCAGATGGAACAGGTGCGCCGACGCTCAGATGCGATACCGGCCATGGTGGAGGAGGTGCTCCGCTGGTCCAACCCGCTGCACTACTTCCGCCGCACCGCGGTGGTCGACACCGAGATCGCGGACCAGCCGATCGCGGCGGGCGACAAGGTGGCGATGATCTACACGTCGGCCAACCGGGACGAGGCCGTGTTCGATGATCCGCAGTCCTTCGACATCACCCGGAACCCGAATCATCACCTGTCGTTCGGCATCGGCACCCACTTCTGCCTTGGCGTGCATCTCGCCCGGCTCGAAGGCAGGGTCTTCTTCGAGGAACTCCTGGCCCGCTACGAGCACATAGAACTCGCGGGCCCGCCCCGACGGCAGCGTTCGAACCTCAACAACGCGCTCAAGTCGCTGCCCGTCCGCCTCGCCTGAGCGGCAGGCCTGCTCGCCCCCGCACTGGCAGCGGAGGAGGCCGTATGGGCGCCGTCTCCACCGTGCGTGGGGACTGGTCTCTTGTCTGCCAAGATGGCGGCCCTGCCCCGTCTTTCTAGGCCGACCGCGGGAGGATGACCGCAGATGACGATGAACATCGATCGATTGACCGAGCTGTTCGGACTGGACGACAGGACGGCTGTCGTGACCGGGGGGAGCCGGGGCATCGGCCGCATGATCGCCGGCGGGCTGCTCGACGCCGGCTGCCGGGTGATCGTCTCGGCCCGCAAGGCGGACCAGCTCGCCGCGGCCGCGGAGGAGCTGTCTGCACTGGGCCCGTGCGAGGCCGTGCAGGCCGACCTGGCCACCCCCGATGGCTGCCACGCGCTCGCCGCCGAGGTGGCGAAGCGGTGGGAGTCGCTGGACATCCTCGTCAACAACGCTGGTGCCAGCTGGGGCGCCCGGTTGGACGAGTTCCCGGTGGACGGCTGGAACAAGGTGATGGACACCAACGTTCGGGGACCGTTCTTCCTCACCCAGAAGCTGCTCGACCTGCTGCGGGCCGCGGCCCGACCGGAGGCACCGGCCCGCGTGATCAACGTCGCCTCGGTAGACGGGCTGAAGGTGCCCGACATGGAGACCTACTCGTACTCGGCGTCGAAGGCCGGGATCATCCACCTCACGCGCCATCTCGCCAAGCGACTCGCCCGTGAGCACATCACCGTCAACGCCATCGCTCCGGGGCCGTTCGACTCGAAGATGATGGCCTTCATCCTCGACGATCCGACGGCCCGGGCCGAGCTGGCCGACATGGTCCCACTGGGCAGGATCGGTCAGCCAGACGACATGGCGGGAGCCGCGGTCTACCTGGCGTCGCGGGCCGGCTCCTACCTCACCGGCGCGACCGTGGCCGTCGGGGGCGGCATCGGCTTCGCCGACTGATCAATGCACGCATACCGTGCAAGACGCTGCTAATTCCCGGCGACGCACGACCAGCTAGCGTCAGCCACGATGGCACCGACCCGTCGGACGGCGACCGCGGCGCGGAAACGAAGCCCGGTCGCGGCGCGGGCCGCCATCCTCACCGCGACTGCAGCCATCCTCGCCGCGGCCTGCGGCGGAGGCTCCGGCGACGGCGGGGAGCCGCAGGAGGCCGCGCCGGCGCCGTCGGAGTCGACCAGCTCGACTGCCGCCGCGCCGGCCTCGACCACCACGGCCCCGCCGACCACGGCACCGACCTCCACTACAGCAGTCACCACGACAACGGCTGCCATCACCACTACGTCGACCACGACAACCGTCGCCACGACCACCACTGCGCCCCCGCCGACGACCACCACCGTGGCGGTTCCGCAGCCGGAGGCCTCCACGGTCGCAGGACTGATCGCGCTGGAGCGCCCGCTGGTGATCGCCCACGCGGCCGGCGACCAGGACTACCCCCATTCCACCTTGTACGCGTACACCCAGTCGGCGGCGGCCGGTTCCGACATCCTCGAGCTCGACGTGATGCTGACCGCCGACGGGGCCCTGATCGTCCAGCACGACGACACCGTCGACCGCACCACGGAGGCCTCCGGACCGGTCAACGAACTGACGCTCGCCGAGATCAAGGCCCTCGACAACGCCCACTGGTTCGTGGCGGGCTTCTGGGGAGACCAGACCCGGCCCGCCGAGGACTACGTGTTCCGGGGCGTGCGCACCGGGGCGGTCGAGCCGCCTGAGGGCTTCGGGCCTGACGACTTCCGGGTGGCGACGTTCCGGGAGGTGGCTGAGCGGTTCCCCGACCATGTCCTGGACGTGGAGATCAAGCTCCAACGGGGCCCCGACGGCCAGGAGGACCTAGCCACCGGCATAGCCGGGGCCGAGGTGCTGGCGGCCGAGATCGCCGACCTCGGTCGGGAGGACTCGGTGATCGTGGCCTGCTTCAACGACGAGGTGCTGGAGACTTTCAACCGCATAGCGCCGTCGGTTGCGACCACCCCGGGTGAGGCGGCACTGCTGGGCTGGTTCACGGGCGGCTCGGCTCTTGACGACCGGATCTCGGTTGTGCAGGTTCCCTTCACCTACCAGGGGATCCCGGTGGTGACAGCCGACACGGTGGCCCGGGTCCACGACGAGGGTCGCGAGGTGTGGGTTTGGCTGAGCGGGACCGATGTGGTGGAAACCCGGGAGTTCTACGCCGAACTGTTCGCCCTGGGTGTGGACGGCGTGATCGCAGGCCGCCCCGCCGAGGCAATGGCGGCCCTTGCCAACATGGGTTAGGGCTAGCGGCGGCGGGCGATCTCGAAGCAGGCCACCGCAGCCGCGGCGGCGACGTTGAGAGAGCCCAGCGTGCCGCGCAGCGGGATGGAGGCCAGCACGTCGCAGCGCTGGGCGACCAGCCGTGACAGTCCCCTGCCCTCGGAGCCCAGAACCAGCGCCACCGCCTCGCCCGCGAGATCGAGATCGTGCAGGGGACGAGGACCGGCCGCATCGAGTCCGACCGTCCAGACGTCGTGGCTGCTCAGCGTGCGCAACGCCGACGGGATGCCGGGCACCACTGCGAACCTCAGGTGCTCCACTGCGCCCGCAGCCGCCTTGGCCACCGTGGGAGTGATCCGGGCGGAGCGATGGCGCGGCAGCACCACCCCGGTCACTCCGGCACACTCGGCGGTGCGCAGCACCGCACCGAAATTGCCTGGATCGGTGATTCCGTCCAGAGCAAGCAGGAAGGGCGCGCCGGCCGGATGACCGCCACGACCGGCGGCGTTCTCCGGCCGTGCCTCAGTCAGCTCGGACACCTCCACCTCGGGCAGCGGATCGGCAACGGCAACGACGCCCTGGGGTGATTCGGTCCGGGCGGTGGCATCGAGCTCGGAACGGCTGACCTCGCGGATCGCGGCCCGCTGCTCGCGAGCCAGCTCGACGATGTGCTCGACGATGGGGGCTGGATCGAGACCTTTGGCGATCATGACCGTGCGAGTTCGCCGCCGGCCCGCCAGCAACAGCTCCCGCACAGCTTGGCGCCCCTCTACCTGTTCCCCGCCCAGACCGCTGCGGTCCCGTCCCGCCGATGTCGCGGCACGCGGCCGGCCGGCGGGCACTCGCGAGCGCCGTGCCTGTCCCGGGCGGGGGCGGTTCGAGCGGTTAGCGCGGCCCACCGGCCCCGGTCCCCTCGGGATCCTCGGACCGTCGTGCCACTAGAGCCACCGCCATGGCGGCCACTCCCTCACCGCGACCCAGCGCACCCACGCCCTCGGTGCTGCGGCCAGTGACGGTCACGGGCGCGCCAGCCGCGGCACTGAGGCGCTGCTGCATGACCTCCCGGTGAGGCGCCAGCTTGGGCGAGTCGAGAACCACCGTGCACGACAGGTTCACAGGGTCCCATCCCGCCTCCCGTACCGCACCGGCGGCTCGACGAAGCAAGTCGATGCTGTCGGCGCCGGCCCAGGCCGGATCGCGGTCGCTGAACATCTGGCCGATGTCCGGAAGGCCTGCTCCGGCCAGCAGCGCATCGATGCAGGCGTGAGCCACGACGTCGGCGTCGGAGTGGCCGTGCAGGCCGCGCTCGCCGTCGAAGCGCACCCCGCCCAGGACGAGCGCCCGCTCGGGGTCGTCGCTGTAGCGGTGTACGTCGAAGCCCTGCCCGACCCGCATTCCAACCTCAGCCATGGCTGTCACCGGTGTCGCCGGACGTTGCACATGACTCCAGCAGCGCTTCGGCCGTCACGAGGTCGTGGGGTTCGGTGATCTTTAGGTTGCGGCTGTCGCCGTCCACGGTGACCACGGTCGCACCGGTCGCCTCCACCAGGGTGGCGTCGTCGGTCGCGTCGGCACCGGCGGCGTGGGCGGCCCGCAGCGCGCCGGCTCGAAAGGCTTGGGGTGTCTGCACCGCGGCCAGCTTGCGGCGATCGGCAGATCCTCCGCCTCGCCAGCGGATCGTGTCGGTCAGGTCGATCACTGGGATGGCCGCGTCCGCACCGGCGCGCACCGCCTGGATCACTCGCTCGAACACGCCGTCGGTGGTCAGCGGGCGGGCGCCGTCGTGCACCAGGACGATTTCGGCGTTGTCGGGAACCCGGCTGAGCCCGCGGCGCACCGAGTCGGACCGCAACACCCCGCCCGCCACCGCGACAACCTGCCCGGCGCAGTCGCCGTCGGGGTCCGACAACCGCCAGGCGTCCGCTCCGACGGTGCGGGCCTCGGGCAACACGACCACCACACCTTCGGACCAGCGGGCGGCTCGCTGCACAGTCCAGTCGATCACGCACCGGTTCCCGAGACGGCTGAACTGCTTGGCCCCGCCGAAACGGTTGCCCTCCCCGGCTGCGGCCACGATGGTCCAAACCCCCGCACCAGATTGGCCGCGTCGCTCACGATCACTCTTACTCACCGCTACTAGTGTGGGCCGTTGCTATGTCCGACACCACCTCCGCGGCTACCGATACGGCCATCGAGGCCTCCCCGGACGCGCTGCGGGGGGCTCTGCGGGAGACGATTCTCTTCGCCGAACTCGACGACGGGCAGCTCGATCACATCGCGGCCGCCGGCAACGTGCAGTCACTACAGCGGAACGTGGTCCTGTTCGAGGAGGGAGACGAGCCCGGCGAGTTCTACTTGGTGCTGTCGGGCCGGGTGGCCATCGCCCAGGAGTCCGACGACGGGCGGGAGTCGCTCTTGGCGGTGCTGGGTCCGGGGGAGCTGTTCGGCGAGATGGGGTTCCTCGACGGCCACAACCGTTCGGCGCAAGCCCGGGCCCTGGAGGAGTCCGGGGTGCTGGTAGTGCCCTACGCCGAACTCCGGCTGCTCTACGAGAACCATCCGACGGCGCTGTGGAGCGCGGTGCAGCTGCTGGCCCGAAGGCTCAGGGCGACCGACCAGGCGCTGTCCGACACGGTGTTCCTGGACGTGATGGGACGTACCGCCAAGCGTCTGCTGGAGATGGCGGGCGACAAGGACGAGTTCGAGATGCCCCTAACGCAGGAGGAGCTCGCCTCCATGGTGGGAGCCAGCCGCGAGCGGGTCAACAAGGCGATCCACGCCTTCGTCCGGCTGGGCTGGATCACCCACGACCACCGCCACTACAAGATCACCAACCGAAAGAACCTCACCCTCCGCGCCCGCTAGCCCAGCCGGGCGACTGGGCTCAGGACGCCGACAGGAGCTGATCGACGGCGGCCTCCGGAGTGATTTGGCCCTGCTCGACGGCGTGTTCGAGTTCGGCTCGGCGGTCGGCCAGACCGGGTTGCGAATCGAACCGCTCGACAAGGCGGCGCTCCAGTAGCACTCGCATCCAGGCCAGGCGTCCCCGGGCTCTACGTGCAGCCAGGGCGCCGGAGGCTTCGAGCGTGCGACGGTGCTCGACGATGCGGTCCCACAGCTCGTCCACACCCGCGCCGGTCACGGCCGAAACCGCCATCACCGGTGGAGGACCCTCCCCGCTCGTCGGGGCCAGCAGGGGCAGGGCCCGCCGGAACTCGGCCGCGGCCAAACGGGCCGCCTGCTCGTTGTCGCCGTCGGCCTTGTTGACCGCAAGGACATCGGCCAGCTCCAGCAGGCCCCTCTTGACCGTCTGCAACTCGTCGCCAGCACCGGCCAGAACCAGCACGCAGAGGCAATCGACCGAAGCGTGCACGGCCGCCTCCGACTGGCCGACGCCCATAGTCTCTACCAGCACCACGTCGTAGCCGGCCGCTTCCAGCACGGTGATCGCGTGAGGGGTGGTGCTGGTGACGCCGCCGAGCGTCCCCGCCGACGGTGACGGCCGGATGAAGGCGTTCTCGTCGGCCGCGAGGGTGGCCATGCGGGTCTTGTCACCCAGGATCGATCCACCGGTGACCATGCTCGAGGGATCGACGGCCAGCACGCCCACCCGGTGGCCGGCGCGTGTGAGCCGGATGCCCAGAGAGTCGATGAGCGTCGACTTGCCCGCTCCGGGTACGCCGCTGATGCCCACCCGGTGGGCTCCCCCCGCGTGGGGGAGCAGCTCGGCCAGCAGCGCCTGGGCCTGCCGGCGGTCTTCGGGCCGCGTCGACTCCACCAGGGTGATGGCGCGGCCCATCGAGGTGCGGTCGCCCGCCCGCACGCCGGCGACCAGGTCGTCCATGCCTAGAGGTGCTCCAGCAGCTCGATGGCGGCCTCTGAGACCACCGTGCCCGGCGGGTAGACCGCAACCGCGCCCGCGGCCAGCAGCTCGTCGACGTCGGCAGCGGGGACGACCCCGCCTACCACGATGGCAATGTCGCCCCGGCCCAGCTCCTCTAGCTTGTCGCGCAGCTGGGGCACGAGGGTGAGATGGCCCGCTGCCAGCGTCGACACCCCGACCACGTGCACGTCGGCCTCCACCGCCTGGCGGGCGACCTCGGCGGGCGTGGCGAACAGCGGGCCCACGTCCACGTCGAAGCCGAGATCGGCGAAAGCGGTAGCGATCACCTTCTGCCCCCGGTCGTGACCGTCCTGCCCCACCTTCGCCACCAGGATCCGGGGACGGCGGCCATGCCGGTCGGCGAACTCGTCCACCCGGGCCCTCACAGCATCGATGCCCACGTCGCAGTCGTCCCCGCCGGAGTCCACCGGTCGCGCCTCCTCGCGGTACACGCCCTCTACCGATCTGATCTCGGCCACATGACGACCGTAGACGGTTTCGAGGGCGTCGCTGATCTCTCCGACCGTCGCGTGGGCCCGGGCCGCGTCGATCGACAGCGCCAGCAGGTTTCCCGAACCGGTGCGGGCGGCCGCCGTCAGGGCGTCCAGAGCCGCCCGCAGGCGTGCGGTGTCCCGCCCGGCCCGCAGCTGCTCGAGCCGAGCGATCTGCCGCCGGCGCACCTCGGCGTTGTCGATCCGGCGGACCTCCACCGAAGCGCTCCCGCCGTCTTCGACGCGGTAGCGGTTCACGCCGACCACAGCCTGGCGGCCCGAGTCGATGCGAGCCTGGGTCCGGGCGGCGGCCTCCTCGATCCGGAGCTTGGGAAGGCCGGTGGAGATCGCCGCGGCCATCCCCCCCAGCTCCTCGACCTCACAGATGTGGGCCCAGGCCCGCTCGGCCAGCAGCTTGGTGAGCCGCTCCACGTGGTAGCTGCCGCCCCACGGGTCGACGGTGCGGGTGATGCCCGACTCGTGCTGGAGGAACAGCTGCGTGTTGCGGGCAATGCGGGCCGAGAAGTCGGAGGGCAGGGCCAGCGCCTCGTCGAATGCGTTGGTGTGCAGCGACTGCGTGTGGCCCTGGGTGGCCGCCATTGCCTCGACGCAGGTGCGGACCACGTTGTTGTAGGGATCCTGGGCGGTGAGGCTCCAGCCGCTGGTCTGGCAGTGGGTCCGCAGGCACAGCGAGCGTGGGTCGCGAGGATCGAACTGGCTCATCAGCCGGGTCCACAGCAGCCGGGCCGCCCGCAGCTTGGCCACCTCCATGAAGAAGTTCATGCCCACGCACCAGAAGAAGCTGAGCCGGGGGGCGAACTCGTCGATGTCCAACCCCGCGGCGAGCCCGGCCCGGGTGTATTCCACGCCGTTGGCGAGCGTGTAGGCCAGCTCGATGTCGAGGGTGGCTCCCGCCTCCTGCATGTGGTAGCCGGAGACCGAGATCGAGTTGAACCTCCGCATCCGCTCGGCGGTGAAGGCGATGATGTCGGCCACGATCCTCATCGACGGTGCCGGCGGGTAGATGAACGTGTTGCGGACCATGAACTCCTTGAGGATGTCGTTCTGGATGGTCCCGGCAAGTTGCTCGGGCTCGACGCCCTGCTCCTCCGCGGCCACCACATAGAGGGCGAGCACCGGCAACACCGCGCCGTTCATGGTCATCGACACCGTCATCTTGTCCAGCGGGATGCTGTCGAACAGGATCCGCATGTCGAGGATCGAGTCGATGGCCACCCCGGCCATGCCGACGTCTCCGGCCACCCGGGGGTTGTCGGAGTCATAGCCCCGGTGGGTGGGGAGGTCGAAGGCGACCGACAGGCCCCGCTGGCCGGCAGCCAGGTTGCGTCGGTAGAAGGCGTTGGATTCCTCAGCGGTGGAGAACCCCGCGTACTGGCGGATCGTCCAGGGCCGGGTCACGTACATCGTGGGGTAGGGCCCTCGAACGAACGGCGGCAGACCCGGATAGCTCGACACGAAGTCGGCGCCGGTGAGGTCGTCGGGGCCGGCCAGGGGCGGGACACCGATGCCCTCGGGCGTCTCGAACGGCACCGGGTCGATGGCGGCGGCCGGCGGTTGGCCGGCAGCCCCACCGTCGTGAAGCTCGACCAGCGAGAAGTCCGGGATCGTGGTCACAGCTCAGCCGAGGAGGTCGTTGAGGTCGATCACCATCAGGACCGTCAGCAGCACGATGATCCCCGCGTTGAGCGCGAAGATCAGCCACCGGTAGCGATGCCTGGTCCGCTGGAAGCGGCGGATGCTCAGGACGTTGAACACGATGGCCACCCCGCCGATGGCCAGGCCGATGCCCGAGCCCACTCCCGAGGCGATGCCGGCCGCGGGCAGCAGCCACGGGAACAGCACGTAGAACAGGAAGCAGCGCACCCCCGACACCACCACCGAAGTGCTGAAGACCCGCTCGGCCGGGACTTGGGGCGACGCGCCGGGGTGCGAGGTGTCAGGTTCGGCGGCCGCGGTCACCGCCATAGCGTGCCACGCCCCGGCTACGGCGCCACCCCGTCCCGCGAACTGGCAGCAGATTGCCCCCTATAGGGGTCGCAATGCTGCCAATTCCGGTTGATTCAGGCGAGGGCGGCCAGGACTGTGTCGGTGTCGGTGACGGTGGAGACGTTCTGGAGGGCGTAGTCGACCGCCACCCGGTGCCACTCACCGTCGAACGAGCCGGCCGCGTCCTCCGGGAACACGACGTAGTACCCGAGGTCGGCGCCGGTGCGGGCCGTATGGGACATGGCCATGTTGGTGAGCACACCGCTCAGGATCAACGTGTCCCGCCCGAAGCCCTTGAGCATCGTGTCGAGCTTGGTGTCATGGAACGCGCTCATGCGCATCTTCTCGATGATGAAGTCGCCTTCCTTCGGGGCCGTGGCCGCGGACGGCTCGGCTCCCCATGAGCCTCGGTCGAGGCTGCCCGACGAGGCCACCGCATCGAAGAGGCCCGCGTTCACCTTGAAGCCCGGCGAGCCCGGCTCCACGATGAACCAGACGTGCAGAACCGGGATGCCGAGCTCCCGGCAGCGATCGGCGAGCCGATTGATGTTGGCTTCGAGGTTCTGCTCGGCGTGATGGGCGCGGGACTCGGGCGTCGAGAACGCGCCGCCCTCGGTGATGGACGCGTTCTGCATGTCCTGGATGATCAGGGCGCAACGTCCGGGGTCTAGTTCCATTGCCATAGGGCCTCCTTCGGATTGGCTCCTTCAGATTGAGTGGTGGATGCCGGGAGTCTCGGGTGCCGTCGACTCGCTCGGCCGGACCGTCAGGCCCGCATGAACGCCTCGACGTGGGGGCCGACGATGGTCGGCAGCGAGCGCACCGACGTGGACGACGCGAAGAACAGGGTGTGGAAGTCGGGTCCTCCCCAGTGCAGGTTGGCCACCACCTCGTCGATCTCGACGACCCCGAGGTGGTTGGCGTCGGAGTCGAACACCCAGACGCCGCCCGGGCCCGTCACCCAGATGTTGCCCTGCTCATCGCACTTCATGCCGTCGGGCACGCCGGCCACGTCGTCGTCGGACAGTCCGTCGACGAACACGTCGCCACCGTCGAGGGAGCCGTCGGCGTTCACGCTGTAGACCCGCACCAGCGCGTGGGTGGTGTCGTTGATGTACAGCAGCGATTCGTCGGGCGAGAAGCAGAGGCCGTTGGGCTGGTCGAAGGTGTCCTGGTCCACGCAGAGCTGCGTGGCGCCGTCGGCGCCGGGCGCTACCCGGAACACGCCCTGCCAACCCAGCTCGCGGGGCCGCTCCAAGCCGAAGCCGGGCATGCGGCCATACCACGGGTCGGAGAAGTAGATCGTGCCGTCGGCCCGGACCACCACGTCGTTGGGGCTGTTCAGCTCCACTCCCTCAAAGTGCGAGGCCACCGTCTCGCGACTGCCGTCGGGGCGCTCGCGCATCACCTTGGAGGTGGAGTGCTCGCACACGATCAGGTTGAGGTCGGCGTCGTAGGTCATGCCGTTGCACTTGTCGGCCGGCCGCCGCGTCTCGGTCACCTCCCCGTCCTGCCAGCGGCGGCGCACGTCGCCGGGCATGTCGGAGAACAACAGGTAGTGGTCCCGGGGATGCCAGATCGGACCCTCGGTGAAGGTGAAGCCGCTGCCGATCACCTCGACCGCGGCGTCCCGGTCAACGAGCCCCCAGAATCTGTCGTCATTGGCGCGCAGGGTCATTGTTCAGCCTCCTGTTAGCGGTTTGGAAGAATGTGTCGAGACGTCACGCCCCCCAGGTCTTGGCCGACGTGAAGCTGTTGATCGACAGCTCCTCGTCGAAAGCCACCACCCGGCCCTCGCGGCGGGGCTCGCTGCGGCCCTCGCTCTTGGCGTCGAGGGCGGCCAGCACCCGCTCGGGGGTGATGGGGAACTCCGTGACCCACACGCCCACAGCGTCGTGGATGGCGTTGGCGATGGCGGCGGGCTGGGCGTTGTTGGACATCTCGCCGATGCCCTTGGCCCCGTAGGGGCCGCCCGAGGACGGGTTCTCCATCAGCACGTTCTTGATCTCGGGGAGCTCGGCCATGGTCGGCACGTGGTAGGTGTTCATGCCGTCGCCCCGATGCTCGGCGGTCGGATAGTAGGGATAGCAGTCCTCCAGCAGACCGAAACCCAGGCCCATGACCGCGCCGCCGTCGATCTGGCCCTCAACCAGGGTGGGGTTCATGGCCCGGCCGATGTCGTAGGCCTGGGTGAGGCTCAGCACCCGCACGTCCCCGGTCTCGTCGTCCACCTCGACTTCGGCCGTGCAGGCCGCGTAGGAGATGGCTGCGTGGGGCGGCTTGTCCACCTCCCCGGTGGTGGGGTCGATGATGGCCGCGCCCGGGTTGAGGTGGGCGCCGTCGCCGGTGAGCAGCTCACCGTGCACGAAGGTGGCCGCCCCGGCCACCTCGTCCACGCCCATCGACTTGGCGGGCGTGCCCTTGACCGACACCGAGCCGTCGGCCACCTCGAGGTCGGCCGGGTCGATCTCCAGTTCGCGCGACGCCACCGCCAGGATGCGCTCACGCACCTGGCGGGCCGCCTTGAGCACCGCGTTGCCGGCCACGAAGGTGGCCCGCGAGGCGAAGGTCCCGGTGCACATGGGCGAGGAGTCGGTGTTGGAGTTGTCGTAGGTGACCCAGTCGTAGGGCACGCCGATCGTCTCGGCCACGATCTGCGACTGGACGGTCTTGGAGCCGTTGCCGATGTCGGCCGTGCCCGAGAACACGTCCACCCGGCCGTCGGGCTTGACCTTGATCCAGGCCTGCGACGGATCGCCGTTCTGGTTCATGCCCGTCGGGTACTCGACGGTGGCGAGGCCCTTGCCTCGATGCACAGCCATCAGTGACCTCCTCCTGATCCGATCTGGGCCACCAAGTGGTCCGGCAGCATGTCGCCGGAGCGCTGCTCCCTGGTCATCGCCCGCAACCCGTCGCCCAACTCGACACCGGTGGCGGCCGCCAGGGACTGGAGCACCTCCACCGTGCTGGGATCCTCGTAGGCGATGCGGTTGGGCGAGGTGTCGTTGACCCGGTTGGCGTTCTTGAGCCGGAACTCGTAGGGGTCCATGCCCAGCTCCTTGGCGACCCGCTCGGCGTGCACCTCGATGGCGGTGGACAGGCCGGTGACGCCGTAGCCCCGCATGGCCGTGGTGGGAATCTTGTTGGTGAACACCACGTAGCCGTCGAAGTGCAGGTTGGGGATGCTGTATGCGCCGGTGTGGTGGAAGCTGTGCTTGGTCAGGCCGTACACCGAGAAACGTCCGTAGGCGCCGGCGTCGTGGATGGTGAGCATCTTGCGGCCCAGGATCCACCCGTCGCTCGTGACCGCGTCGATGATCTCCATGTGCCAGGGACCGCGGTTGCCCGAGGCGAGCATCTCCTCCTCTCGGGTCCAGCGCCACTTGACGGGCTGCCCCGACTTCTGCGCGGCCAGCGCGGTCAGCGTGTCCGAGGCGGTGTCAACCTTGCCGCCGAAGCCGCCGCCGACGGTGCCGCCCACCATCTTGACCTGGCTCATGGGCAGCTGGAGGTGCGAGCACACCACGCCCAGCGAGAAGTACATGGCCTGGGTGCAGGTGTGGATGGTGAGGCGCCCGTCAGGCTCGGGAATGGCCACGCAAACCTGGGTCTCCAGGGGGACCTGCTCCACGGACTGGGTCCGGTAGACGCCCGACACGATGAGGTCGGCCGCGTCCATGGCCGCATCGATGTCGCCCTTGCGGATCTGGCGGACGTCGAGGTTGCCCTCGTACTGGTCGTACCAGTTGCCGAAGGTGTCGTTGATCACCGGTGCGTCGCCGTCGAAGCCGAGGCGGACATCGAACAGCGCGGGCAACTCCTCGTAGTCCACTTCGATGGCGGCGCACGCGGCCCGGGCGATGTCCACGGTGTCGGCTGCCACCAGCGCGATCGGCTGGCCCCGGTAGCGCACGTGGTCCTTGGCCAGCAGGGGCTCGTCGCCGGGGATGCCGGCGCCGGAGAGGTGGCCGTACACCAGCAGGGGCACGTCGGCGTGGGTGACCACGGCGTGCACGCCGGCCATGGCGGCGGCTGCGCCGGTGTCGAGGCGGGTAATCCGGGCGTTGTGGTGCACCGAGCGCAGGGCGGCTGCGTGCAGCATGCCCGGTACCCGCACGTCGTCCACGTAGGTGGTGCGACCGGTCACGTGGCCCACTCCGTCGTAGCGAGGCAGGCGAGCTCCTACGACCTTCATGTCTGACCTCCTCGGTGTGTCAAGCGGTCGGCGGCTCTCACGACTCGGCCCCCGCGATGGTCACGTAGGTGTTGTTGGCGCTGGACGCCGTGGATGCCGTGTCAAAGGTGTCGCCCCGGGCGACGGCGGCCACGGCCTCAAGGATCTTCACGTACCCGGTGCAGCGGCAGTAGTGCCCGGCCAGGGCCTCGCCGATGTCGCCGGTGTCGGCCGACCCTCCCCCGCCGACGTAGGCGGTGGCCGCCACGATCAGGCCGTCGGTGCAGAACCCGCACTGGGCGGCGTAGTGGTGGATGAAGGCCTGCTGGACCCTGGACAGGTCCTCGGGCGTGCCCAAGCCTTCGACGGTGGTGACTTCGGCGCCGTCAACGGCGCAGACCGCAGTGAGGCACGACCGGCGGGGCTGGCCGTCCACCAGCACCGTGCACGCCCCGCAGCCACCCGACTCGCAGCCCGCCTTGGGGCTGGTGATGTCCAGCTCCTCCCGCAGCACGGTCAACAGCGAACTCAGCGGCGGTGACTGCACCGTCCGGGCCACCGAATTGACGGTCAACTCCATGTCACTCTCCCAGCTGCTCGAGGGCCCGGCCGACGTAGACGGGAAGCACCCGCCGACGGTAGGCAGCCGACGCCAGAACGTCGTCGTAGGGGTCGGCATCGGCGACGGAGGCATCCGCCGCCTCAGCGATCGAGCCGCCGCCGGCCAGCACGGCCTCCGCCGAGAGCAGCCGGCAGGCGTCCGGTGCCGCGCCGGTGGCCGCGATGGCCACGTTCCCGTCGGCGCCGCGGACCGCGCTCACCGACATGGCGGTCAACGACTGGGTGTGGTGCCGCCGCAGCGCCACGAACGAGCCGGCCTCGGGAACCGCGAAAGCAATGTCCAGCAGCAGCACCCCGGGCCGGGCCCCGCCTGAGGCCGCGAAGTCGGCTATGCCGCCGGTGTGGGTGCCGTCGGGATCGGCCCAGCGAAGCACCGCACCGAGCGCCAGCAGCGGGCCGCGCAGATCGCCGTATGGGACGGGCGAGCAGATGTTGCCGCCGATGGTGGCCTGGGCCTTCACCTCGTTGTCTCCGACGTCGGCCGCACACGGACCGACGGGAGCATCCAGCCTCGCGCAGGCCGCGAGGGGAGCTGCCGCGCCGACCGTCATGCGTCCGTTCGACCTCGAGATCCCGTCCATCTCGGCCCGGCCGAGCCACACGGCCCGCTCCACCTCGACCTGGCCCAAAGTGTGCTGAGGCACCAGCAGCGTGCCGCCCGCCAGCACCGTCGCAAACGGCTGCGTCGTTACGGCGGCCACCGCCTCAGCCTCGGAGGACGGCATGCTCACCGCAGCCGTAGATGTCATGGCAACCTCCTGGTGGTGCTCCGACCCCGCCCGCGACAGGCCGACCCGGCACCTCTAGCGCTGTCCCCGGATTCAAGTTGACCCCGGCAGCATGCAACAGGCACCAGCGGAGCAACCTGCCCACCCCCATAGGAGTGGCTCCTAAGCACTAGTCAGGGCAGGCCAGCAGCGCACTCCTCAACGGAGACCCTCTCATTGCGCCTCCCAGTGAAGGCCCTCAGGCGGTTCTTTCGAACCCCCGCACACGATGCTGTCGTCGGATGTGACCGCACAGGTGTGGTAGGTGCCCGTAGCGATGGACTTGTAGCTGCCTTCCGGGGCGTCGTCGATCCAGAATCCGGTGCGTCCCCAGCAGGCGATCGTGCCGTCGGTTGAGATGGCGCAGTTGTGGTATCCGCCGGCGGCGACAGTTTGGTAGGTGCCCGCCGGCGCATCGGCCTGTCCGAAGTCGTTGTACCCCCAGCAGGCGATCGTGCCGTCGGTCCTTATAGCGCAGCTGTGGAACCCGCCGGCAGCTACGTACCGGTAGGTGCCCGCCGGCGGTTCAGCCTGCTTGTAGCCGTTGCTTCCCCAGCAGGCGATGGTGCCGTCGTTCGCTAGCGCGCAGTTGTGGTACTCGCCGGCGGCCACGGCTCGGTGGGCGCCGGCCGGAGCGTCGGTCTGCCCGCGGCTGTTGTCCCCCCAGCAGGAGACCGTGCTGTCGGTCGCTATCGCGCAGTTATGGACCTCGCCGGTCGAGACAGCGCTATAGGCGCCCGGCGGGGCGTCGGTGCGCCCGACGGAGTGGTCGTCCCCCCAGCACGCCAGAGTGCCGCTGGTGGCTACCCCACAGTTGTGAAGCGAGCCGACGGAAAGGTCCGTGAAAGTGCCCTCTGGGGCCTCGGCCTGTCCGAAGTCGTTGTTCCCCCAGCAGGAGATCGTGCCGCCGGTCGTTAGGGCACAGCTGTGGTACCAGCCGGGAGCGACAGCCTGGTAGGTGCCTGGCGGTACGTCGGCAAGCCGGGAGATGTTGCTTCCCCAGCAGTTGATCGTGCCGCCGGATGCGAGCGCGCAGCCGTGGTCCGAACCCGCGGTGACGGCCCTATACGTGCCGCCGGGAGCGTCGAGTTCCCCGAAGCTGTTGCTTCCCCAGCAGGCGATCGTGCCGCCGGTCGTTAGGGCACAGTGGTGGGACACACCAGCGGCGATCGCCTGGTATGTCCCTGGCGGCCCGTCGGTCTGCCCTGCGTAGTTGGCGCCCCAACAGACAATCGTGCCATCGGTTGCGATCGCACAACTGCTCTCCCAGCCGGCGGCCACTTCTCGATAGGTGCCGGCCGGGGCATCCGCCTGCCCGTAGCTGTTGTCTCCCCAGCAGTTGAGGGTGCCGCCGGTTGCGATGGCGCAGGTGTGGCGTTCGCCGGCGGCTACTGCGCGGTAGGTGCCCTCGGGCGCGGTGGCTTGGCCGTAGACATCCTCCCCCCAGCAGACGAGGCTTCCGCCGGTAGCGATGGCACAACTGTGGTCCACGCCAGCGGCTACGGCCTGATAGGTGCCGGCCGGGGCATCGGCCTGTCCGGCGTCGTTGTGTCCCCAGCAGTTGAGGGTGCCGCCGGTCGCGATGGCGCAACTGTGTTCTGCCCCCGCGGCTACGGCCTGATAGGTGCCCTCGGGGGGATCAGCCTGCCCGAAGTTGTTGCTACCCCAGCAGACGAGGCCTCCCCCGGCGGCTACCGCGCAGCCATGGCTGTAACCGGCCGAGATGGACTGGTAGGTGACCCCGCGGCTGCCCTCCTCGGCTGCGGCGGAGACCTCCGGCGGGACCTCCTCGGACGGGACCTCGTCGGACACTTCCGGCGCTCCGTCGGGAGGCTCGGCCGGATCCTGCTGAGCAACGGGGACCTCTATCGTCATTACCTCCGTGCTGTCGGATGTGGCAATGACCAGCGCGACGACACCGGCCACTACCGCTACTAGCGCAGCGACCGCCACATCCGGCCACCTGCGCCGTCTGCGTACGGGCCGAGCGCTGAGTTCCACGAGCGTGTCGGGGCTGTCGCCGACCGTGGTCACGGCAGTTTCTGGCTGAGCGGCCTGGTCTTCCATCAGCACATCCGCGAGTGCAGGCAGATCTCGACGAAGGCGATCCTCAAGCCAGCTCATCGCAACTCCCTTCGAAGCACAGCCAGAGCCCGGTGGGCCAGCGAGCGCACCGTCGAAGGCTTCACGTCCAGCGCCTGTGCGATCTCGTCGTCAGGCAGGTCGACGAAGTAGCGCAGCACCACCACGATTCGTTGTCGGTCGCTGAGGTAGTCCAGGGCGCTGCGTAGCTCGATCAGCCGCTCGGGAATCTCGTCGGGGTTCTCGAGCGCAACAGGCCTGTGCCGGTCTTCAACCGAGCGGCGACGCAGTGTCTGTGCACACCCGTTGACCACTGCTGTTCTCAAGTACGCGCCCGGTCGATCGATTCCGTCCCACCGCTCGCTCACCGACGCGAACGCGTCCTGCACGACTTCCTCTGCCACAGCCCGCGAGCCCACCATCAGCGTGGCCAGCCGCACCATGGGCACCCGCTCGGCCACGAACAGGCTCTCCAGGTCGGTGCCGTTGGCGGCCCATTCGCCCCGCGCGGGATCCGAGTGCTCTCCCACTAATACCTACGATGCACCAGAGCGGCAAGTTGTTGCAGAAGCAGCCCGGCCTCCCTCGTCAGGGTGAGCGGGCATGGACGCGAACTGGCAGCACAATGCACCCATACGGTGCATCCTGCTGCCAATTCCTAGTGGGACCGACGGGCGCGCCGGCCAACTGGGGCTAGGGGCGGGGTGGGAGCTTGGGGCGGTCCTGGTAGCGGGCGTTGAGGATCATGGCCACCAGCTCGGTGCGGGACTGCACGTTGAACTTCATCAAGATGTTGCTCACGTGGTTCTTGACCGTGTAGATGCTGAGATAGAGACGCTCGGCGATCTCGGCATTGGACAGGCCCGTGGCCAGCAGATCGGCCACCTCGCGCTCACGGTCGGTCAGGTCCCGCAGAACGTCGTGGTCGGAGGCGATCAGGCGGGTGACCGACGAGTCCATGGCCGACTGCCCCGCAGCAGTGAAGCGGATGGACGCGGCCAGGTCGTCGCCCGTGACGCTCTTGAGCTGGAAGCTGGTGGCCCCGGCTTCGAGAGCAGAGCGCAGCAGCGCCCCGTCGGTGAAGCTGGTCAGGGCGAGGACTCTGGTGTCGGGAGCCCGGCGGGCGATCTCGGCGATGGCTTCTACTCCCCCGCCTCCGGGCATTATCAGGTCCATCACCACCACGTCGGGGTGCATCTCCACCACCCGGTCCACGGCAACGACGCCGTTATGGGCCGTGCCCACCACCTCGATGTCGTCGTAGCCGTCGAGGCAGGCGGTCACCCCCTCGCGCAGCAGGTCGTGATCGTCCACCACTACCACCCTGATCGTTCCGCCTGATGCGGCGCTCATGGCGACTGCTCCGGGGGTCGCACCAGCAGCTCCATCACTTCGGGGACCGACACCGACACCGTCGTCCCCTCCCCCAGGCGGCTGTCGACATGCAGTGATGCACCGATGGCCTCGGCCCGCTCAGCCATGATGCGCAGTCCGAAGTGCTCCGAGGCCGATCCCATCTCGTAGCCCTCGCCGTCGTCTCTCACCCGCATCTCGAGAACGTCGCCCGTCACCTCTACGGAGATATGCACGCCCTCGGCGTCGGCGTGCCGGGAGACATTGTTGAGCGACTCCTGCAGTATCCGGTAGAGCGCCACCTTGACGGTCGGCAGCGGCTCCACCTCGCGGTCGAGGTGAACTTCGCACTTGGCCCGGCGCCGGCTCTCGAAGGCGGACACCAGCTGGTGGACCAGGTCCGCGAACGGAGTCTCCTCGATAACCGAGGGGCGCAACTCCAGCAGCAGGGTGCGCATCTCCGACAGGGCTCCGGCGGTCAGCGCATGCAACCTGTCGGCCCGGTCGCGCTGCTCGGCGCTGAGATCGGACGCCCGGGCCAGAGTCTCGGCCAGCAGGGTCGCCGTCCACAGTGTCTGGCTGACCGAGTCGTGGAGGTCGTTGGCCAGGCTCTGGCGCTCCTCCAGCGCGGCCAGCGAGCGGGCCATCACCAGCGAGCGGCTGTTGGATATGGCCGAGGACGCCTGGTCGGCCAGGATGGCCAGGCGGTCGACGTCGGAGTCGCTCAGGTCCCGGCCCGGGCGGGGCTCGATAACGAGGCAGCCGAGCGCCCTCTCCGCTGCCTCCAGCGGCAGCACCACCGCCCCGTTCACCTTCGACGTTGCGGCGCGGCCGCCCGCCGCGGCACTAGAACTGCCGTCCTCTGTGGTCTCCTCCGGTGGAGACCATCCACCGAGAGGGTCGGTGACGCGGGTGTGAGGCTCGGGAGCGCCGCGGTCGGGGCGGCCCGGATGGCGCTCGCCGGCCAGTTCGAGCACTCCCTCGTTGTCATAGAAGGCGACGTAGCTGCGCTCGTGGTCGCAGAGCCGCTCGACCCCGATGAGCACCTGCTCGATCACGTCGTCGAGCTGCAGCGAGCGGGCGACCGCGGCTGCGGTGTCGCGCAATGCCTCGGCATGGCTGCGCTGGGCCCGCTCCTGGGCCTCCAGCCTGACCCGCTCCTCAACCTCCCGCCTCAGCGTCTGGTTCGCCCGCGACAGCTCGGAGGTGCGCTCCCGCACCCGCTCGTCGAGGTCCTCGAGGGTGCTCTGCAGCTCGGCCTCGGCCTCGATCCTGGAGGTGATGTCGGTGAACGTGCCCAGCGTGCCCACGACCTTGCCGTCGAAATCGGTCAGCGGCACCTTGTTGGTCTCGACCCAGATCACCCGCCCGTCTGCGATGCGGACCTGCTCTCGCAAGCCGATGAGCGGCTCACCCGTCTCCATGACCATGCGGTCGTGGTCCTGGAACCAGGGCGCTCCGCTGCGGGGAAGCTCGGCATTGCCCCAGGCGCAATCAGCGTCCGTCTTGCCGACCAGCTCGCTCGGATGACCGACCCCCGCGTACTCGGCGAGCTTGCGGTTGCAGCCCAGGAACCTCGAGTTGGCGTCCTTCCACCAGATCGCGTGGTGCACGCTGTTGAGCACGAGCTCGAAGATGTGCTGGCTGGCCTGCAGCGCCTCGTCGCCCTCCAACTCGCCTCGCAACATGGCGGCATACAGCGAGAGGGCACCGACGGAGGCCATGCCGCCGCGATCATAGCCGTCGCCGGAGCGCCTGTCGGGGGCCGGCGCGCCCGCGCGCGCCGCTATGTCGGTAAGGGTCGGATCTGGCATTTGTACAGGTGTCGGGGTCAGAGTTGTTTCAGGCGTCCACGCCCAGATAGGTGCTCTGGAGCTCTGTCGATTCCAGAAGTTCGGCGGCGGTCAGCTCGATCTCGATGCGACCGGAGGTCATCACCAGCTGACGGACCGACATGGCGGTGGCCGCCCGCAGGTTCTGCTCCACCACCAGCACCGCGACGCCCTCGGACACGAGCCGGTGTACCACGTCGATCAGGTCGTCCACGATGCTCGGGGCTAGCCCCTCCGACGGCTCGTCCATGACGATGAGAGGGGTGTTGAGCAGCAGGGCCCGGCCCACGGCCAGCATCTGCTGCTCACCCCCGGAGAGCTCAGCTCCCCCGTTTCTTCGGCGGTCTGCTAGGCGAGGGAACAACTCGTAGACGGCCGCCGGCGTCCAGCGCTTGCCTCGCGATTCGGGCGCCAGCATGGCCAGATGCTCCTCCACCGTGAGTGACGGGAAGAGGCGGCGCCCCTGGGGGACGTAGGCGATCCCGGAGCGGGCCACCTTCTCGGGAGCGAGGCCGTCGATGCGGCGGCCCGAGAAGGTGATGGCACCCGCGGTGGGCGACACCATCCCCATGATCGTCTTGCACAGCGTGGACTTGCCCATGCCGTTGCGTCCGACGATGCAGACCGATTCGGTGCCCATGGAGAAGGTCAGTCCGTCCAGCACCCGCGAGGTGCCGTAGCCGGCCTGCAGATCCTCGACGGTCAGCAGGGAGTCCGCCGCGGTCACGGGTCCGCCCCTCGCAGGCCTGCCTCGCTTCCGAGGTAGATGGCGTGCACCAGCGGGTCGACTCGTATCTCGTCGGGCGTGCCGCTGGCCACGGTTTCACCCTCGTTCATCACCATCACCCGCTGGGCGGCGCGCAGGGCGACGTCCATGTCGTGCTCGATCAGCAGCAGGGTGATGTCGACGTCCAGGCTCAGCAGCAGCTGCACCAGGCGCTCCCTCTCACCCCGCGACAGGCCCGAGGCCGGCTCGTCGAGCATGACGAACTCCGGCCCGGTCACCAGGGCCATGCCGATCTCGAGTTGGCGCTGCTGACCGTGCGACAGGTCGCCGGCAGTGACACCGACGACGTCGGCGAGCCAGACCGTCTCGGCCATGGCTCGGGCCCTCTCCCGGAACTCGGCGTCGACACCCGAACGCAGCAGCGCCAGGTGCCGGCCCGAGCGCCCGGTCTGGGCGAGGTAGAGGTTGTCCTCCACCGTCAATCCCCGGAACAGCCGGGTCTTCTGGTAGGTGCGAGCCACTCCCAGGCGGGGACGGAACCGTGCCGGCAGCTCCGTGCAGTCGATCCCCTTGATGATCACCCGCCCCGACGTCGGCTTGATGTCGCCCGCGATCACGTTGAACAGGGTCGTCTTACCGGCGCCGTTCGGTCCGAGCAGCGCCAGGCGGTCGCCCTTCCAGACCTCGAGGTCCACGCCTCCGAGGGCTTGCAGGCCACCGAACGCCACCACCACCGCCTCCAGGTTCAGGAGGGAACCAGACCTCTCGGCGGAGGCGGCGGTGGCAGCGTCGGTGTTCATCGGTGACTCAGCTCAGGTGATTGAACCGCTCAGTCGGTTGGGTGGACGGTTCGCTCAGCTCTGCGGAACGCCGTCGACCACTGGGATGGCGTTGCCGGCCCAGGGCAGGTCGCGCGTCTCGCACACCGGGTTCTCACGGTCCGGTGGCGGCGTGGTCGGGCTGAACGTCCCGCCGAAGCTCTGGTCCACAGCCGGGATCAGGGCAACGGTCTGCGACACCACCTCGCCGGCGTCGTTCAGCACGAGCTGCTGGACGGACGTGTCGACGATGGCCTGACGGTTGTCGTCGAGGGTGATGGTGCCGTAGGGCCCGTCGATCTGGATGTTGGCCAGGGCGTCGCGCAGCGCGGCGTGGTTGTCGGACAGGTCGCCGCCGACCTGCTCAAGGGCCATGATGAAGGCCACGGCCGAGCTGTAGAAGCCGTAGAAGAACCCGAACCCGGCGGCAGCCGCGGGCGAGCCGGGCTCCATGCCGGACATGGGGCTCACCAGCGAGTCCCACGCGGCGTCGGCCGACGCCAGGTACTCCTGGATGGCCGGGCTGGAGACGTCGCCGGGCAGGGTGGCGAAGCCGCCCACGTAGGCCCCCGCGATGTCGGTCCCCAGAGCTGCGGCCAGCGCCGGGCTGAAGAACAGGTTGCCCGCGTGCTGATCGCCGGTCAGGTCGCCCTTGGCCGCGAGGAAGGCCTCCAGCGAGGCGTTGGTGCCCGAGCCGCCGACGGCCCAGAAGTAGCCGTCAACCTCGTCCGGGTCGGGAAGCTGCTGGACGAACGACGAGTAGTCGGTGGTTCCCAGGGGCGGGAACACCCTCGATATGACCTCTCCGCCGACCGCGCAGAACTCGGCGATGAAGCCCGCTGTCGAGGTCCAGCCGAAGCTGTAGTCATCGGCGATCACGGCCGCTGTGTCCCAGCCGGCCTCGTTGTGGAGGATGTCTCCGAGACCAGCGTTCCACTGGGCGCCGTCACCGTTGAACCGGAAGAAGTTCGGGGCCTGAACGACCATGGTGGTCTCCTGGGCACCGGCGATCCCGTTGAGGAAGGTCACCTCGGGATGGTCCTTCGCGTAGTTGGCGATCGCGATGCTCTCGTCGCCCGAGAGCGGGCCGATCACTACGTTGGCGCCGTCCTGCTCGACGATCTTGCGGACCTCCTGGATGATGCGATCGGGGGTGTCGTCACCGCAGCCGATGCCGACGACCTCGATGGGCACGCCGGCGACCACTGCGCCGCTGAATCCCTCCAGCGCGCTGGTGGGCGAGTTCGATGTGCCGCCCGCGAAGGTGATGAACGGCAGCGACGCACCGGCCACGACGTCCTCGTGGAACGCGCCGAAGGCGCCCTCACACTCGCCGAGGATGCCGAGGTGCACGTGCGCGTGGTCGTCCATCTCCTCCATCTCCTCCATCTCTTCCATCTCCTCAGGCTCGGCCTCAGGCTCCGCCTCGGGTTCGGCCGGGGCCTCGGGCTCCGCCGGGGCGGCCGTTGTCGCCGGCGCAGCCTCGCCGTCGTCGTCGTCGCCGCAGGAGGCGGCGAGCAACGCGAAGACGGCAACGATGCCGACAAGGCTCAGGAGCCTTCGGAAGGTTGGCTTGTATCTCATGGAGTGGTCCTTTCTCTCATGGGCTGAATCCCCTCCATTAGGGGGCGGACATTCGTCCGCTTCGGACCGCGTGTGCGGCCGCGAACTTGGTGAATACGTTCATGGCGCCGAACCGGCCGCGGCTTCGGGAGGGCCGGCTCCGGATCCCCGCGACAGCTGGACCAGACGGCGCAGGCCCAGCCGGATGCGATCGATGATCCCGGCCAGGCCGTCGGGCGAGAGGATCATGATGAGCAGCACCAGCACCCCGACAATGGTGTTGAACCGGGCCTCGGTGATGCCGATGTGGTCGACGAGGGGGAGGTTGCGCAGGTAGTTGTTGGCCGCCACGAACACGAAGGCACCCAGCCAGGCGCCCTCAAGGCTGAGGGTGCCGCCGATGACGGCCACGATCAGCAGGTCGAGCGTGGGGCCGATCGATATCGACGTGGGGTCAATCTGGCCGTTCCACCAGACGTTGAACACGCCGGCCAGACCGGCGGTGAAGCCCGCCAGGGTGAACGCCAGGGTGCGGTGCAGCGACACGTTGAAGCCCAGCGAGGCCATACGCACCGGGTCGTCGCGGATGCCCTGAAGGGCCAGGCCGAACGGGGTGACGGCCAGCACCCGGAAGGCGACGTAGACCAGCACCGAGAGCACCACCAGCGCGAGGTACATGCGCTGCGGGTGGTCCTCGAACAGGCCGGGCGGGTCGATGCCGGTGATCCCGCCGAAGCCCGACAGCGGGGTGATCGACCCGAACACGTAGTAGCCGATCACCGCGTAGGTGAGGGTGATCATCAGGAAGTAGATGCCGGTGGTGCGAGACGCCAGCGCGCCCAGCACGAAGGCGACGGCGGTGGTGACCGCCAGGGCGAACAGCACCGCCACCCACGGGTTCCAGCCGAGCTTGAGACCCTTCGACCAGGCGTCCTGGGCGACGACGGCGTTGCCGACCATGAAGCCGGCCACCCCCGCCAGCAGGTACTGGGCCAGCGACACCATGCCCCCGTAGGCCGCCAGGAACACGATGGTGGCCGCCGCGATCCCGAGGATCATGGTGCGGGTCATCACGAACTCGACGAAGAAGTTCGAGCCGAACAGGGGCAGCAGCAGGGCTAGCGCGGTGGCCGCGGCCACGACCACGTTCCGGGCCGACAGCAGCCGCCGGAGGGTTCGGCGCGACTGGGCCCGCCCGGGCGCGGCGCCTGTCGGGCTCATTCGACCCGTCCGTAGAGGCCGGCGGGTCGCACCGCCAGCACCACCGCCAGCAGGGCGAACGTGAATATGACCGAGTAGTAGGTGTACCCGGCGGGCAGGTACGCGGGCGAGAGGGCCACCACCATGCCGTACAGCAGCGACCCGGCCACCGCCCCCTTCACCGACCCGAGCCCGCCGATAATCACCACCACCAGCGAATTGAGCAGCCAGGCACCGTCAACTCCCGGCGCCACCGAGCCGGCGAACGACCCGCCCAGCACGCCGCCGACCCCCGCCAGGAACGACCCGACCACGAACGTGATCGCGAACACCAGCGTGATGTTGATGCCCAGCGCCCGGACCATCTCCTGATCGTCCACACCGGCCCGGATGACCATGCCCATGCGGGTGCGGTTGAGCCACAGCCAGAGCAGCGCGCCCACCAGCAGCGCCACCCCCAGCATGAACAGCCGGCTGGTGGCGTAGCGCTCGCCCACGATCTCGAAGAAGTGGGTGACGGCGCCGGGCCACTTCAGCGGCTGGGCCACGCCGCCGAAATGGGCCAGCAGCTGGTCGGCCGCGATCACCGAGATGGCCAGCGTGATGAGGGCCTGGCGGAGGTCCTGGCCCTGGTTCCAGCGCAGCAGCAGCTGCTGCATGAGCAGGCCGAGGAGGGCGACGACGGCTCCGGCCGCGAGCAGCGGCAGGATCCAGGCCAGCAGACTCACGTCGCGGGCGTCGATGTTGGCGTCCTTGCCGACCATGTTGGTCTGGATCTCGTGGGCGACATAGGCGGCGCCGAGGAACAGCGACCCGTGGGCCATGTTGACCGTGCGCATCAGGCCGAAGATCAGGGTGAACCCGGACGCCACCACGAACAGCAGCCCCGCGAAGGTGACGCCGTCCAGCAGCGTGACCACGAACTCGCCGGGCTCCCGGATGGCCGGGCCGGCCGAAGTGTTGCGAGCCAGGACGAGAACCCACAGGGCCGCAGCGGCCACCGGCACCCACACCGCGGCACGCGACACCCATCGCGGCAGCACGAATGGCCGCCTGAGCTGAAGTTCCCGCTCGTCGACGGCGTGCGCGGTCAACTAGCCCTCCAAGCACTGGCCCGCGCTGAACGTAGTAAGGGGCCCCGGCCGCGCCCAGCGGCCCGAGAGCCATTGTCACCCCTACGTGCGGGCCAGTCCTATAGAACTACGCGCCGGCATCTGGCGCAGCCCCCCTACGACGCCTTCCCCGAATTGGCAGCAGACAGCCCCCTATAGGGAACCCTCCGCTGCCAATTCCGGTTGGGACCCAACCCAGCTCCACCGTCACGGAACGGGCGTCCCGAGTGTCAACGGTCCGCTGCCAGTGCCTACCATGTCGGCTCATGACTTCTTCTAGACGCAGGGCTCTGGTCACCGGGGCCGGGTCGGGCATCGGCGCGGCGTGCGTCGACCGGCTGCTGGCCCAGGGATGCCGGGTGACCGCAGTGGACCTCCACGCCGGTGACATGGCCGCCCGGGTCGACGAGCTGGACGCCGTCTGCGAGGTCGACGTCACCGACGCCGCGGCGGTGCGGGCCATCGACGGCATCGACCGGATGGACATCGTGGTGCAGTCCGCCGGTGTCGTCGGACCCAACGTGCCGTTGCTGGAGACCCCCCTGGACGGCTGGCAGCGCACCTTCGATGTGAACGTCACCGGGATCTTCAATGTGATGCAGGCCACGCTGGGAGGCATGGTCGAACGGGGCTGGGGCCGGGTCGTCAACATCGCCAGCATCGCGGGCAAGGAGGGCAACCCGAACCTGAGCGCCTACTCGGCCAGCAAGGGAGCGGTCATCGCCCTCACCAAGTCGGTGGCCAAGGAGCTGGCCACCACCGGCGTGCTGGTCAACTCGATCGCGCCGGCGGTGATCGCCACTCCCATGAACCTCGAGACCGCCCCCGAGGTTCTGGAGTACATGCTGTCGAAGATCCCCATGGGACGGCTCGGCGAGACCTCGGAGGTAGCCGCGCTCGTGGGCTGGCTGTGCTCCGAGGACTGCTCGTTCAGCACCGGCGCCTGCTACGACATCTCCGGAGGGAGGGCGACTTACTGATGGCCGAGCACTTCCTTGTGACCGGGGCCGACGGGTGCATCGGCGCCTGGACGGTTCGCCTGCTGCTCAACGAGGGCGCCGATGTCACCACCTTCGACATCGGTGCCAACGACAGCCGCCACCGGCTCGTCGCTGAGGGCGCCCCGCTCAGCTTCCATCGGGTGATCGGCGACATTACCGACCGGGCCGCGGTGGTTGACGCCATGGCCGGAGTCGACCGGGTCATTCACCTCGCTGCGCTTCAGGTCCCGTTCTGCAAGGCGGATCCCAGCGGTGGCGCGGCGGTCAATGTCCAGGGCACGGTGAACGTGTTCGAGGCGGCTGTGGAGCACGGCATCTCGCCGGTGGCCTACGCCTCGAGCGCCGCGATCTTCGGACCCGTCGACCTCTATCCCGAGCCCGTGCTCGAGCCGGACGCCCTCCCCAAGCCGGCCACGCTGTACGGCGCCTACAAGGTGGCCAACGAGCAGACTGCCGCGGTGTACGCAGCCGACCACGGGCTGGCCACGGTGGGGCTGCGGCCCTTCACCGTGTACGGAGCCGGCCGCGATCAGGGCGTCACCTCCCAGCCCACCGCCGCCATCTACAGCGCCGTGCGGGGCGAGCCACACCGGGTCGGGTACGGGGGCGTCACCGACTTCCACTACGCGCCCGACGTGGCCCGCGCGTTCATCGCGGCCGCCCGTGTCGAACTCGACTCTCCGGCGGCGCCAGCAGTGAATCTCAGAGGCCACGTGACATCGGTGGATGACTTCGTGGACCGGGTTCGCCGCATCACCGGCTTCGACGACCTCGGCGTCGGCACCGAGCCGCTGCCCTTCGCCCACGCCCTGTCGCCGGCGGGCCTGGCCGAGCTGCTGGGCGACATCGAGCCCACCCCGCTGGACGACGCCATAGCCGAGACGGCCCGCATCCTGGCCGCCGCCCTCTAGCCGGCCCCCATCCGGGACTGGCAGCATCTTGCCCCCTATAGGGCGCGTTCTGCTGCCAATTCACCAACACAGTCGGTCCCCAACCGGAACTGGCAGCATCTTGCCCCCTATAGGGTGCGTTCCGCTGCCAATTCACCGACACGCGAATGGAGGAACGGCATGGGCCGCGCCATTGTCAAACCGGGACTCGACCTCGGGATCGTCACCAACAACGGGGATGCGATGCTCGAGTTCTACCGGGACGTCGTGGGACTCGAGTTCGAGGCCACGATGAAGTTGGAGGCGGTCGGGATCGCCCGGATGGACCGGCTGCGCTGCAACGACAGCGTCCTGAAACTCGTCACGACAATGGGCGAGGTGCCGGCCGGCGTGGGCGGCGGCCTGGAGGGCAGCACCGGCATGCGCTACTTCACCATCACAGTGGACGACATTGCGGCCGCGGTGGCTGACTGCGAGGCGGCCGGCCGGCCCATCGTGTGGCCCCTGCTGGAGGTCCGTCCCGGCGTGACGATCGCCATGGTGGAGGACCCCGACGGCAACTGGGTGGAGTTCATCCAGGTGGCCTGATCCGGGGGCGCGCAATTGCTTCCGGTTGGCTGGTCGCGCAGCTACGCTGCGCGCTGTGACCGCCAGGAAGCGGCAGGCCTGGAACTTCACACCCGATCTGCCGCTGCGGTCGGCCCCGTTCCTGCATTGGCCCTTGAGGCCGGTCGCTATCGCACGCCATCTCGTCAAGACCTGGAGGCCTCTCACTTCACGAGTGGTGATGCTGGTAGTGGCCTTCGCTCTATGGGAGTGGTTCAGGCCGTCGTTGGCCGAGGCCGAATCACTGCGATTGGGTTGGATCCTGGAGATCTGGATCCGCAACGTCGTGCTGGTCACCGTTGTGGCCGGTGGGCTCCACCTGTTCCTGCAGCGCCACCGGGTGCAGGGCGACGGCCTGCGCTACGACAGCAGGCCGCTGACCAAGAACAAGAACCTGTTCCTGTTCAACGACCAGGTCAAGGACAACATGTTCCTGACCCTGCTGCCCGCGATGGCGGCCGCAACGGTGTGGGAGTCCCTGGGCTGGTGGGCCTACGCCAACGGGATCCTCCGGCACTGGTCCTTCAGCGACAATCCGGTGTGGTTCGTGGTGCTGCTGGGCCTCGTCCCCATCTGGTCGGTTCTCTACTTCGGGGCCGGCCACTGGCTGCTCCATCGGCGGCTGATGTACAAGCACGTCCACTCCTGGCACCACCGCAACATGAACATCGGCCCCTGGTCGGGCCTGTCGATGCATCCGTTGGAGCAGGTGATCCTCTACAGCGACCTGGTGCTGTTGTTGATCCTGCCGTCGAGCGGCGTGCACATGCTGTTCGCGCTCATGCACCACACCATGGGCGCGCCGATGAGCCACACCGGCTACGACGCCGTCCAGCTTCCGGTACGCCAGCGCTTCGAACTCGGCGACTTCCACCACCAGCTGCACCACCGCTTCATCGAGTGCAACTACGGCGGCATCGAGTCACCCCTCGACGAGATGATCGGCGCATTCCACGACGGGACCGCCGAGGGCGACCAGATGGTGGCCGAGCGGCTCAGCCGCCTGTCGGCGTCCCGGCAGGCCAAGCCGTGACGTCGGGATGAGGGGCTAGCGGAGCTCGCTCAGGAGCGCGTCCTCGAAGGACCAGTCGAAGCGGGCCGCGTCGACCTCCGCCCGGCCCGAGCGCCGGTACCACTCGTAGGTGTGCTTGAACATGGACACGAGGTCGTGCCGCGGCTCCCACCCGATATCGGAGCGCAATCGGTCGATGCTGAAGACGGTGCTGCGGTTCCACCACCAGATGTTGGGCGCCAGATGCTGTACGAGTTGAGCCACCTGGAACCGGCGCCGCAGCATGTCGGCTCTCGGGTTGCAAGCCGAACGCTCCGAGCCGGCGGAGGAACGGATGTCCATTCCCACGCTGGCTGCTCCCGAACCGACCTGCAGCTCGCCGGTCCATAGCCGTTCCATCGTCTCGGACGGGATGGTCACCCGCGGTGTGCTCCGTCCGGTCGCCTGTTCGGCCAGGTCGACATACCCGTTCCGGGTGACGGCTTGGCGACCGGTGAGGTTGTAACGACGGCCGAAGGTGACCGGCCGCCCCATCATCTGCTCAAGGGCCCGGGCCTGGTCGTCGACATGGCCCAACTGCAGAAGCGTGGTTCCGTCGCCGGGAATGAGAACGGGTCGTCCGGACAGTAGGCGGGCGAACATCCGTTGCTCGCGGTCGTGCAGGGTGTTATGGGGACCGAACACCATTGAGAACGCCACGGTGGTGGCCGGGAAGCCGCGCTCGGCGTGGGCCGCTAGCAGCAGGTCCTCGCAGAGCAGCTTGTGGAGGCCGTACTCGTTCTGGTCGGGGCCGCGCTCATCCCCGCCGTCCTCAGCGACCGGCAACACATCGGAGGCCGCGTATATGACGGTGGAACTGGCGAAGACGTAGTGTCCGGTGCGCCCGTCGAGCAGCTCGAGCATGATCTCGATGTCCGGCGGGTGGTAGGCGGTGAGGTCGTAGACGCAGTCCCAGTCGATGCCGCCCAGCACGTCCCGCAGCGCCTGGTGGTCCGTACGGTCGGCGACCAGGCGGCTCACTCCCTCCGGCAGCTCTGCTGGCGTTCGACCCCGGTTGCAGACCGACACGTCGTGCCCGACCCGCACCAACTCACCGACGAGGGCCCGACCGTTGAACTGCGTGCCGCCCATCACCAGGACCTTCATCGCGGCCACTCTAGAGATCTCCCGTTATCTGTCAGTGGGTGGCCCGGCCTCCGGTGATGTCATAGCAGGCGCCGGTGCTGAACGAGCAGTCCTCCGAGCACAGCCAGCCGACCAGCGCGGCGACCTCGGCCGGCCGGCATATCCGGCCCATCGGGATCTTGGCCACCAGGCGGTCGAGCACTTGCTGGGGCGCCCCCGCAATCATGGGCGTGTCGGTGACGGTGGGGGCCACGCAGTTGACCAGCACTCCGGTCGTGGCCAGTTCCTTGGCCACCGCCTTGGTAAGAGCTATCACCGCTCCCTTGCTGGCCGAGTACGCCGACAGGCCCGGGTCGCCCTCCTTGCCGGCGATGCTGGCAACGTTCACCACACGTCCCCAGCCCCGCCGCACCATTCCCGGCAGCGCAGACCTCATCACGTTGACCACGCCGGTGACGTTGACGGCCAAGATTCGGTCCCAGTCGTCCATGGACAGCTCAGTGAGCGGCGCGCTCGGCCCCCCGATGGCGGCACACTGCACGACGATGTCGACCTCGTCGATGCCGTCGATGGCGTTGACCGCAGCGGCGTCGCTGACATCGAGTTCAACGACGGCGTGCAACTCACCGGCTCGTGAAGCCATCCGTCCCGACCGCCGGTCGACGGCCACCACGTTGTGGCCCCGGGCCAGCAGCCACAGTGCGCACTCTGCGCCAATCCCCGATCCTGCCCCGGTCACGAGCGCAGTTCGGGGCTTGTTTGCAATCACGCTCCGACACTAGATGGCGAGCGGCTCGGGGAAGTCGACGAACGCGGGTGTGAGACCACTTGTCGGCGGGTAGGTTTCGCCCGCTCTACCAGGCCCAAGGAGGCACTAAGTGACGATCTCGACCCCTCGGAAGTCCGTTCTTGCTCTTGCCGCGGTGGCACTTCTTGCCGCGACCGCGGCACTGGTCCCGGCAGCGGGTGCACAGGAGACTCCGGTGCCCATCAGCGCCGACACGTTCTCCCTCACCATCCTGCACAACAACGACGGCGAGTCGAAGCTGCTGCCCGACGAGGACGCCGGCCTTCCGGGCGTGGCCCGCTTCGTCACGCAGATGAAGGAGTTGCAGGCTGCCGCCGCCGCCGGGGTGGTCACCCTCACCTCGGGCGACAACTTCCTGGCCTCCCAGGAGTTGAACGTCTCGCTGGCCCGCGACGGCGCCCTCTACGACTCCATCGCGCTGAGCGGCCTGTACGACGCCATGGCCCTGGGCAACCACGACTTCGACCTGGGCCCGGAGGTGACGGCCCGATTCATCGAGGGGTTCGACCCGGCGGTGACGTTCCTGTCGGCCAACACCGACTTCTCCGGCGAGCCCGTGCTGCAGGCGCTGGTCGACTCCGGCGTGCTCGCCGGCAGCACCGTCGTGGAGACCGGTGGCCAGCAGATCGGCGTGATCGGGGCGGTCACGCCCCAGCTTCGCAACATCTCGACGCCGCGCAACGTTGTGGTCTCCGGCGTTCTGGCCGCTGTGCAGGCCGAGGTCGCGTCGCTGACCGAAGCCGGGGTCAACAAGATCATCCTGGTCAGCCACCTCCAGGGGGTGTCCGAGGAGGTGGCCCTGGTGGCCGACCTGGCCGGCGTGGACGTGGTCATCGCCGGCGGCGGCGACGACCTGCTGCGCAACGAGGGCGACACCTGCATGCCTGACGACGAGCCGGCCGGCCCCTACCCGATGCTGGTGGCCGACTCCACTGGCACCGACGTGCCGGTGATCACCGCGCCCGGCGGCTACCGCTGCATCGGCGCGCTGACCGTCGTCTTCGACGGCGACGGCAGCATCGTCAGCCATTCGGGCCGCTCCGTCGGCGTGAGCTTCGCAACAACGCCCGATGCGGCGGTCCAGTCGAGCGTCATCGAGCCTCTGGCCGCGGCCGTGGCTGAGATCGACGCGGACGTGATCGGCACCAGCGAGGTCGACCTGGACGGGCGCCGGGCCAGCGTGCGCACCGGCTCCTCCAACCAGGGCAACCTGCACGCCGACGCCCTGCGGGCGACCGCCGCCAACCTGGCCGCGGACTTCGGCACTCCGATGCCCGATGTCGCCATCCAGAACGGCGGCGGGATCCGCAACGACGCCGTGATCCCGGCCGGGCCGATCACCGCCGGCGACACCTGGGACATCGCCCCGTTCCGCAACTTCGTGGTGGTGGCCGAGGTCTCCCGTGACACCCTCCATGTGCTGCTGGAGCAGGCCGTGGACCGGATCCCGGGCGCCGGGGGCCAGTTCCCCCAGGTCTCGGGGTTCAGGTTCACCTACGACCCGTCGGCGCCGGCCCGTGAGACCGACCGGGCCGGTGACTGCTCGCTGGCCGGCGATCCGGGGTCGAGGATCCGCGACGTGACCCTCGACGACGGTACCGCCATCGTGCGCGACGGCGCAGTGGTGCCCGGGGATGCGGTGGTGCTGGTCACCATCGACTTCCTGGCCAACGGCGGCGACTGCTACCCGCTGGCCGACATCGAGTTCACCAAGCTGGGCGTCAGCTACCAGCAGGCCCTGGCCAACTACATCTCAGAGGACCTGGGCGGCACGATCACCGCCGCGGACTATCCCGAGGGAGGTGACAACCGCATCGTTGCGGTGGAGGCCGAGCCCGAGCCGGTCACGGTCACCGTCCAGCGGGGAGACAGCCTCTGGCGCCTGGCCCGGATCCACCTCGGCTCGGGTGACCGCTGGCCGGAGATCTTCGACCTCAACCGGGGCCGGGTCCAGCCAGACGGCCGCGCTCTGCGCAACCCGCACCTGATCCAGATCGGCTGGGTGCTGGAGCTTCCCGCCAGCTGACACGACCACCTCTGCCCTGCGGTCCGGCTCCCGGGCCGGGCCGCAGGCGTCAGGTGTATTCCTGGTACTTGTCCAGATAGCGGGTGGGGCGCTTCAGGGCGTCCTTGCGGAACGGGTCGCCGAGTTCCTTGGTGCACATGGCCTCGATGACGGTGGTGCGGCCGCCGTTCATCTGGGCGTCGACGGCCGCGGTCAGGGCCGGGCCGACATCCTCGAGCTGGTGGACCCGAACACCGTCGGCGCCCATGGCCCGGGCCACCTCCGACCAGTCCTCGCCGCCGTCCAGCTCGCCGGCCACGAAACGCTGCCCGTAGAAGTCGACCTGGTTCTTCTTCTCGGCGCCCCACTGGCGGTTGTGGAACACCACCGCCGTGATCGGGATGCCGTGCCGCACCGCGGTCATGGTCTCGACCATGCTCATGGCCCAGGCCCCGTCGCCGGCGTAGGCCACCGCGGGGCGGTCGGGGGCGGCCTTCTTGGCCCCGATGACGGTGGGCAGCGCGTAGCCGCAGTTGCCCCAGCTCATGGCGGCGAAGAACGACCGGGGCTCCTCGAAGCGCAGGTAGCTGTTGGCCACCGAGTTGATGTTGCCGATGTCGGTGGACACCATCACCCGCTCCGGCATGGCCTTCTCAAGCTCGCGCAGTACCTGGCGGGGATGCATCCAGTCGTCGGCCTCGGCCGCGGCCTGCTTGATCATGTCCACGCTGAAGTCGTCGGTCTCTTCGGTCCAGTCGTCGAGCTCGGCCTCCCATCCGGCCTTCTCGGTGGCGATGTCCGCGGCCCGCTGCACCCGGCTGGTGTCGCAGGCCAGCTCCCGCCCGGCCAGCCTGGCGGTGAGCGCGGCCGCGGCCGCGCCGGCGTCGCCGCAAATGCCCACGTCTATGCATTTAACCAATCCGAGCATCTTGGCGTCGGCGTCCACCTGGATGACCTTGGCGCCGGTGGGCCAGTAGTCGAGGCCGTGCTGGGGCAGTGTGCCGAAGGGGCCGAGGCGGGTGCCCAGCGCCAGCACCACGTCGGCTCGGGAGATGAGCCGCATGGCCGCTTTGGAGCCCTGGTAGCCCAGCGGCCCGCACCACAGGGGGTGCGAGGCCGGGAACGAGTCGTTGTGCAGGTAGCTGTTCACCACAGGGCATGCCAGGCGCTCGGCCAGCGCCACCGTGGCTGCCATGGCGTCGCCCATCACCACCCCGCCGCCTGAGATCATCACCGGGAAAGCGGCCCGGGCCAGCAGCTCGGCCGCCTCGTTGAGGGTGCGATCCCCGCCGGGGCCGCGGTCGAGGTGCTGGGGCTGGGGGATCTCTACGTCGATGTCGCCGTAGAAGCGGTCGCGGGGGATGTTGAGCTGGGTGGGGCCCATCTCCGACAGGGCCCGGTCGAAGCAGCGGGCCGTCAGCTCGGCCATGCGGTGCTCGTTGTTGACATGGCCCTGGTACTTGGTGAACTCCTCGAACATCGGCAGTTGGTTGGCCTCCTGGAAGCCGCCCAGGCCTATACCCATGGTTCCGGCCTCGGGGGTGACGACCACCACCGGGCTGTGGGCCCAGTAGGCGGCCGCGACGGCGGTCACGCAGTTGGAGATGCCGGGACCGTTCTGGCCGATCACCACCCCGTGACGTCCCGATACCCGCGAGAAGCCGTCGGCCATGTGGGCCGCGCCCTGCTCGTGCACCACCGGTACCAGCTCGATGCCGGCCGGCTCGAAGATGTCCATGGCATCCATGAAGGCGCTGCCCATGATGCCGAAGATGGTGTCGACGCCGTGGGCCACCATCGTCTCCACGAACGCCTCGCTGGGGGTCATGCGGGTCATGTGTGCACCTCCATCGACTAGCCGGGCCGCCGAGGGATGGCAGCAGCAGCGAGGTTAGAGCGTATAACAGATCTTGTAGAGGCTGCTCACTGGCTCCAGGCTCGCAGGTCAGGTCCGCAGCGAGCGGAATCGGCGCAGGCGCAGGCTGTTGGACACCACGAACAGCGACGAGAGGCCCATGGCGGCCGCCGCGGCCATCGGGCTGAGCACGCCGGTGGCGGCCAGGGGTATGGCGGCCACGTTGTAGGCGAACGCCCAGAACAGGTTGACCTTGATGGTGGACAGGGTGCGGCGCGACAGCGCGATGGCGTCGGGCACGGCCCGAAGGTCACCGCCGACCACGGTGAGGTCGGACGCCTCCATAGCCACGTCGGTTCCGGTGCCGATAGCGATGCCGAGATCGGCCTGGGCCAGCGCGGGAGCGTCGTTGATCCCGTCGCCCACCATGGCCACCCGCCGTCCGGACTCCTGGAGACGCACCACGGCGCCGGCCTTGTCCGCCGGGAGCACCTCGGCCATCACGTCGTCCACACCGACGGCCTCTCCCACCCAGGCGGCCGTGCGGCTGTTGTCGCCGGTGACGAGCGACACCTCCAGGCCCATGGCCCGCAGCTCCTGGACCGCCCGGCGCGACGTGGGCTTGACCGTGTCGGCCAGGGCGATCACCGCCTCTGCGGCTGCGCCCCGGCCGACGAGCACCGCTGTGTGGCCCCGGGCCTCGGCCGCGCCGATGGCCTCGTCGAGTTCGGCGGGCACGGCATCGAACAGCGGGCGCCTGCCGACGCGCACCTGTGCGCCGTCGACCCGTCCGACAACGCCGAGGCCGGGATGGTTCAAGAAGTCGGTGACGGTGCTCGACAGAGGCCAGCGCCGGGCGATGGCCGCGCCGACCGGGTGCTCCGAGCGTGATTCCAGCGCCCCGGCCAGCAGCCCCATGGCCGTAGCGTCCAACCCGGATACAGCCACGGTGTCCACCACCTCAAGGCGACCTTCGGTCACGGTGCCGGTCTTGTCGAGGATCACGGCCTCCACCGCCCGGGTGTCCTCGAGCACCTCCGCTCCCTTGATGATCACCCCGAGCTGTGCGCCCCGGCCCGTACCGACCATCACTGCCAGCGGAGTGGCCAGACCCAGCGCGCACGGACAGGAGATGATCAGCACCGCGACCGCCGCCGTGAACCCGTCCGAGGCCGCCGCTCCGACCGCGAACCACACACCGAGGGTGACGGCGGCCAGTACCACGACCACGGGCACGAACACGCCAGCTACCCGGTCGGCCAGACGCTGCACCGCGGCCCGGCCTCCCTGAGCCTCGTCCACCAGGCGCACAATCTGGGCCAGCGCGGTATCGGCCCCGACCCGGGTTGCCTCGACCTCCAGGCTGCCATCGGCGTTGACGGTGGCTCCGATCACCTCGTCACCCGGCGCCACTTCCACGGGCACGGGCTCGCCGGTCACCATCGACATATCCACCGCCGAGGCGCCGCTCACCACCACGCCGTCGGTGGCGATTCGCTCGCCAGGGCGAACGATGAAGCGCATCCCCACGGCGAGGTCCTCCGCGGGTATCTCGGTGCCGTCGGTGAGGCGGGCGGTGGAGGCGCTCAACCGGGCCAGGGCCCTCACCGCCTCGCCCGAGCGGCGGGTCGCCCGGGCCTCCAGCCACTTGCCCAGGACCACCAGGGCGACGATCACCGTGCCGGTCTCGAAGTACACGTGGCCGCCGTTGATTCCGGCCAACAGCACCACCGCCGACCAGACCCACGCCGCGGCGGTGCCCAGCGAGACCAGCGTGTCCATGGTGGCCGCCCGGTGGCGAAGGTTGCGGACCGCGGCCCGGTGGAAGCCCCACCCGGAGCCAAATATGACCACCGCGGAGGCCACCAGCGCAGCCCAGCGCCAGCCGTCGAAGCGCAGCGGCGACAGCATCGAAACGGCCATCACCGGCACACCCAGCACCACCGCTCCCACTAGCCGCCGGCGCAGGGCGGCGACGCGCCGCAGTTCGGCCTCGTCATGGGACTCCGGCCGCTCCGGCGCGGAGTAGCCCGCCTGCTCGATAGTCCGCCGCAGGACGGCGTCGTCGGTGCTGCCGTCGTGGAGGACGGTGGCCCGGCCCGACGCGAAGTTCACCCGCGCGTCGACCACGCCCTCAGCGGCTCCCAGCGCGCTCTCTACTCGGGCGGCGCAGGCACCGCAGGTCATGCCGTCCACCCGGATGTCAGTTCGGACCTTCATCGACGACCCGGTCCCCATACATCCAAGGGTACGCCCGCAGCACCTCCAATATTCCTGCGACAAAGGTCACGTGATGTCGTCATCAGCAGGGATTTCGGGAGTGGGTGCCGCATGGGGCAGACTGGCACCGTGACCTCCCCCGAATCCCAGACTCCGGCGCGGGTAGGGCGGGTGCGTCCCGCCGTGGACGCCCTGCCCGCGTACAAGCCGGGCAAGGCCGCCGAGCAGGCCGAGCGGGAGCACAACATCGCCGAGGCCATCAAGCTGGCCTCCAACGAGAACCCCTACCCTCCCCCCACTGCAGTGGTCGAAGCAGTGGCCGCGGCGTGCCGGGACGGCAACCTCTACTGCGACCATCGGGCCACCGCGGTGCGCGAGGCCCTGGCGGACCGGCTGGATCTGGCCGTCGAGCAGGTGACCGTGGGCGCGGGCTCGGTGGCCCTCCTCTATCAGCTGGCCACCGCCTACATGGATCCCGGCGACGAGGCGGTCACACCCTGGATCTCCTTCGAGGCCTATCCGATCTCGGTGCAGACCATGGGAGGGACGCTGGTGAAGGTGCCCTTGACGGCCGGCCACGCCTTCGACCTCGACTCGGTGGCCGCCGCGGTGACCGAGCGCACCAAGTTGGTGTTCCTGGCCACCCCCAACAACCCCACCGGCACCGCCGTGTCGACGGCCGCGGTGGCGAGGCTGGCCGAGAGCATCCCCGGTGACGTGGTGGTGCTGGTTGACGAGGCCTACCGGGAGTTCGCCGACCCCGCCCTGGGCGACCCGGTGGTCGATCTGCTGGGCCACTTCGACAACGTGGCTGTGGCCCGGACGTTCTCCAAGGCTTACGGACTGGCCAGCCTGAGATTGGGCTACGTGATGGCGCATCCCGAGATCGTGTCGGCCATCGACAAGTGCCTGATCCCGTTCAACGTCAACGGTTTGGCCCAGGCTGCGGCCCTGGCTGCGCTGGGAGACGACGGTGCCGCCGCCGAAGCGCAGGCGAACATCGATGCCATCAAGGTCGAGCGGGGCCGGGTAGCGGGCGCGCTGGCCGCCGACGGCTGGGACATACCCGATACCCAGGCCAACTTCGTATGGATGCATCTAGGTGCCCGCACCGACGACGTGTGCATCGCCCTGGAGCAGCGGGGCGTGGTCGTCCGCCCGTTCTCGGGGGTCGGCATCCGGGTCACCATCGGCACCCCCGCCCAGAACGACCGGTTCCTCACCACCCTGGCCGAGGTAGCCCAGCCAGCCTGAGAATCAACTGCGTGTCGATGGGACCGGCGCTCGCGGCTCCAACGTGCTGGACATACGCAGACGATGACGCCCGGAGGTGCCATACTCAACAACATGGTTCCCGATCCGGTGATGGACCGCCTCGAAGCCTCTTTCGAACGTCGGCGGGCCAAGATGATGAAGTCCCACGAGGGCAAGTGGGCCTTGCTGATCTACCGACGTCTAAGTGAGCCCCTCGAATTCTTCGACAACATGCACGACGCCGTAAGCGCCGGCTACCGCAAGGCAGGCGGACAGCGCTTCCTCGTCAAGCAGGTCCTGGATGAGGATCGGGTGATCGTCGTCACTCGACTGATGACAGCCAGCCATTCCTGACGGCCTCGAATACGCGAGGGTCGAGGGATCCATCGATCCCGTCGACGGCGCGCTTGTCGACATCAAGATCGAGATGCGCCCGCACGAGTTCACTCGACGCAGCGGTGAGGGCATTCCAGTTCCGCTTCCGTGGTACGGGTTGGGCTTGATCGACACTGGAGCCGAGGTCTCGTGTGTCAACGAGGGAATCGGATCCATGCTCGGTCTTGAGCCTGTGTCCAGATACCGCGTCAAGACCCCATCGGGCTTCAGCGTTCACAACGTCTACCAACTCCGAGTCACGCTGGGGCCCGGGCTGGACCTGCCCCCCGATCCAATCGACGTCGAAGTGCCCGAAGTCGAGATCGATGTTGGCGCGATGCTCATCGGACGCGACATTCTCAGCCATGGTGAAATGGCGTGGTACGGCCACGACGAGCGGTTCGAGTTGGTGCTACCGCGTTCATTCGTCACGGCGCTTTGAGACCGACTGAACTAGAGAGATGCCGGCTGACGTTCCACCCTCGCCGAGATCACCCAATCAGCGTGACCCTCAGCCGCTCCGGATTAGATGTTGAGAAGCGGGCCGACTTCCCGGAGCCGGGCGCGTCGTATGCGGTAGTCGGGCACGGCCTGGGCGACAACCGACCAGTACTCAGGCGTGTGGCCGCGGACGCGTAGGTGCGCGAGTTCGTGGGCGATCACGTAGTCGAGAAGGGCGGGCGGGGCCATGACAGCGCGCCAGTTGAAGCGCAGCGTGCCGTCTGGGGCGCAACTCGCCCAGCGACGGCGCTGGTCGCGGATAAGGACCGCCTTCGGCTGCACACCGATCAGGCTCGAGATGCGCTTCACGCGTGGCGGGAGCTTCAGCGCGGCGCGGTCGCGGTACCACGCCTCGAATGCGGCTCGGACCTTCTCGAGCCGTTCCTCGCCTTGGAGCGAGCGGGGGACGTCAACGTCGAACTCCCAGTGGTGGAACCTGACCGCGACTCTGGCGTCGTCGGTGGGGTGCACGGTGAGGCGCACCGATCGGCCAAGGTAGGGAAGGGACTCGCCGCTGACGAACCGGCGCGGCGGTGCGTACGCCGTGGTCGCGCCGTCGTGTCGGATGATCCAACCGGCGCGGCGGCGCACAGTTTCCTCAACCTGCTCCGCAGGCGTGTCGACAGGTGCCGCCACCCTGACGACACCGGGCGCATCGACGGTCAACTCGATCGTCTTGCGTCGTCTCGGGCTGCGGACAACCTGGTACTTGATCCGGGCTTCGCCGAAGACGACCTCCCCGCGCTCTGTCACACGAGCCTCTTGCGGGCCATCTCCATGACCTGGCGGGCCAGCTCTTCGACCTCGCCCTCGTCGTAAGGGCCGGCACGCAGGCGACGCTTGATGTCGCGCCGCACCTCGCGCTGGCTCTCGAGGTTCTCGTGCCAGTCGATCAAGGACTGGAGATTCTGAACGATCTCCTCGATGTCGAGGGCCATCTCCTTCACCTTGGCATCAAGGTCGGCAGGCTGGAACTCCACGTGCTCCGATGCTGCGGGGGAGGAGCCGCTGGGGTCGCCTGCGTCAATGCGTTTGCGGTCCAGCAGGCCGTACACCGCGTAGGACATCGGCGAGAGGCCCTGGTCTGCGGCGAACATTTCCTCTTTGGTGACCTGCTCACGCAGCACGGCCATGCGCTTGCAGCCCTCGGCCGCGTCGATCACCTTGGCCCGCAGCTCCCCGATGATGCGGGCGAGCGCCTCGGAGAGCCTCTCGTAGAGGGCGGGATTCTCTGCGACCCGCTCGTTGATCTGCGCCAGCAGCGCGTGCTCCATCAGCGAGGCCCGCGCCTCGTCGTGGGGAAGGCTCTCGATCTTCTGTTCGAAGTCGCGGTCGAGGATGGAGACGGGTGCCATCAGTTCCCGGACGCTGGCGTCGATACGCGTGTCGATCAGATGCTTGACCTTCGCGCCGACGGCGGTCCAATCGATATCGGCCCGCTCCCGCAGGAATTGGGCTCGCGCATAGGACCGGATGACGGTGAGCCGGCGCAGGCGGTCGAGATAGACGAGCGCCGCCGGGTCGGGCAGGTAACGATCCATCAGCTTCGAGAAGTCGCTGTAGTCACGGTCGAACCGTTCGTAGGCGTCAGCCTTGTAGTCGCCCTCGGTGGCCTCGTCCGCGGCAAATCGACGCACACATGACCACGGGTCGTCGAGGTCGAGGCCACGGAAGTGGGCTTCGGCGCTGTCGGCGGCAGCCTGAATCACGGGACCCGGATCCTCCAACTCGGTGAGCGCCTGCTGGACATCGCCATCGTCGAAAACGGCGAGGGCGTCCTCAAGCTCGCGTGACACGCCGTAGTAGTCGACCACTAGTCCGTGGTGCTTCTCCGTCGCGACGCCGTTCCTGCGGTGCGAGAAGCGGCGGTTCACACGGGCGATGGCTTGCAGCAGCGTGTGTTCCCGGATGGACCGGTCGAGGTAGAGGACCTGCTCGACGGGCGCGTCGAAACCTGTAATGAGCTTGTCCACCACCACCAGTATCTGCGGCTCGCCGTCGGGGTCGATGAAGTCCTCGACAATCTTGTCTTGGTCGAGTTCCCTGGCTCGGGCGAACTCGGGGCCGTCGTTGTGGGAGGTGGTGATAATCGGGTAGGCGGACAGGCCGAAGTCGTTGAGGTGTTGCGCATAGCTCAGCGCGGCGGCGCGGCTCGCGGCCACGACCTGAGCCTTGAAGCCGTTCGGCTGGACTTGCTTGCGGAAGTGCTCGGAGATGTCGAGCGCAATCTGCTCGATGCGTTTGGCTGCTTCCGCGATGCGCTCCTTGTTGGCGTAGCGTCGCCGGATCTCGGTGCGCGTCGCTTCGGGTTCGTCGCCGAAGAGCGCCTCGAACAGCCGGTCGAGCGTCTGCGGGCCTTCGATGTGCAGGTCGGGGAGCCGGGCCTGGTAGTAGATGGGAACCGTGGTGCGATCCTCGACGGACTGCGGGATCGTGTAGGAGTCGATCAGGGCACCGAACACCCTCAGTGTTGTCCGCCGGAAGCCCTTGTCGATGGGGGTGCCGGTGAAGCCGACGAAGGTGGCCTGCGGCATGGCCGCTCGCATCTTCGCGGCGAGGCGCCCGTACTGGGTGCGGTGGGCCTCGTCGACCATCACGATGACGTTGTCGGCGTCGTTGAGACAGACCTGCGGGCCCGCCGGAGTGTTCAGCACGTCCTCGAACTTCTGGATCGTCGTCATGATCGTGCGGCCATTGTTCGTCAGTAGCAGTTCGCGGAGACGCCGCGTGGTCTTGGCCCGCTCGGGCTCGTCGACCGCAGACTGCTGGAAGGTCTTGGTGATCTGCCGGTCGAGCTGGGTGCGGTCGGTGACGGCGACGATGGTGGGGTTGCGCAGGGCGGGTGTGCGCCGCAGCTTCGTGGCGAGCCACAGCATCGTCAGCGACTTGCCGGAGCCTTGCGTATGCCAGACGACCCCGCCGCGCTCGGCCGGCGAGCGGCCCTGCACGATGCGCTCGAGGGCGCGGGTCACGGTGCGGTATTGCTGGTAGCGAGGCAGCTTCTTGGTGAGCCTTCCCTGCTCGTGCTCGTAGACCACGAAGTCACGCAGGATGTCGAGCAGGACCGCGGGATTGAGCAGGCCGGCGATGAGCCTCTCCTGCCCCTCGGGAGGCGTGCCGAAGCGGTGTTCGAAGTTGCTCTCGGTGAACGGCTCGATCGACTTCCAGCCGGTGTAGGCGTTCTCAGGCGCGCCGACGGCCCCGAAGTGGGCGTCGGCGCCGCAGTGGGCGACGCATAGAAGATTGGTGTCGAAGAGCTCGGGGGCACCCGTACCGTGCCACTCCGAGCCGGCCTCCTGGTAGCGATGCAGCTGCTTGACGGCCTGCTGCTTCCAGATCTCCAGCAGCGTGGGCGACTTCGCCTCCATGACGACGAGCGGGATGCCGTTCACGAACAGCACCAAGTCGGGCTTGATGACCCGCTCGTCGTTCTCGCTGGCGCGCAGTGCGCCGCGCTCGCTGCCGCGGCGCACCCGGAACTGCGTGGTGACGACGTATTCGTTCAGTCCCACACCCGGTCCGGGGTGCTCGAAATCGAAGAAGCGCACGGTGGGCGTTTCCTGGCGACCACCCCTGTCGATGGTGAGGGGCATACCGTGCGACAGGTACTCGTGGACAGCCTGGTTGCGTGCCAAGCCGGTGGCATCAATGTGTTGCAGATTGAAGATAACCCGCTGCGCCTGATCGTCCGTCATCCAAGGATTGAGACGCTTGAGAGCCGCTGTGAGCCGTCCGGCCAGCAGCACATCCCGCTCATCGTCACGCTCCTGTGCTAACACGTCGCGCGGGACGTAGGTCCAGCCGAGCCGCTCCAACAGCTCCCGGGCCGGATTCTCGGCGAGTTCAAGTTCGTTGAGCTTGGCGACGGAGGTCATGGCTGCTCCCCTTCACCCGGTTCAGACTTCATCCGTTCCCAGTTGGTCCATGCCCTTCTGCTCTTGTTGATCCACCCGCACGCGGCCTGTGAGGAGCGCGTCTGCAACAGACGTCTGTAGTTCTTGCAGGGTCTCGCGCTCATCGCGTGCCTGCTCGACAGCTACACGAACACTGTCAAGAGCGCCAGCGATGGTCTGTTGCTCGGTCAGAGGAGGGATTGGTCTCCTCAGTGCGTACACGTCGTCCCGATTCAGTCCTGGCACGCCTGTAGCACGATTTAGGCTCGCAAGATCCACCTGATCTAGCAGATAGTAGGCCCACCTTAGGTTCGCTCGGCCTTGAAGAGGGAGAACAAAGTACGTGGTATCTATAGGCGTAAAGTCCTCAGGTACCCACGTCACCGTACCGATACTGCCCTTGCGGCCGACCACGACCCCCGGGCCGGACAGGTATGCGTGATCGTGGAATCCTACGATGCCCGCCGACCCAACAACCGGTGTGCTGCCAGGCTGACGACATCGCTCAGGCAGCGACACACCGTATTCAAGCTTCAGAACTTCGCCTAGGCGGGCGACCTGCCAGGAGACGGGGATGGTGCCCACGCCGGGCACTTCCTTCCATTCTGAGTGTTGGCCCGGGAGACCTCGGGTCAGGAGTTCGTGGAGGAGGGCATCACTGAGGCGCTCGGTAGCTGTGATGACTTCGTCCGCGCGCTCAATTGCCTCGTCAATGGAGTCCAGCACCCCAGCGATGGCTCGCTGCTCGGACAGTGGCGGTAGAAGGATGGGGAGCGTTCGCACCCCGTCGCGGGAAACTTCGCGGAACGTGCTCCCGGCTCCTCTCCGCTCTAGTTCGCTCCTCTGCGAAGAGATGCAGTAATACAGCCAGAGACTGTCGGTTCCATTTTTTCCAACGAGACTCTGAAATCCCTGATTTGTCGCCATTGGGAGTGTATTGATCGCAGCGAGGCCAATGGTCGCTCTCGTTGTGAGTAGAACCGATCCGGCGGGTAGAACCCGTAATCCCGCGGATTCCAGCCCATCCATTGTGATCGACTCGCGCGAGTCCTGTAGGTATCGGCCAGACAGTTCGGTCAACTCCGACGGCACTACCCACGGTATGTCGCCACCCCAGAACTCCGGCCGGGTTCTGGAGGGTGTACTCCCTCCGACCACATTCGCCACATCACCGACTCGGGCGATTCGCCAGCCATCAGGGATTTGGGCGACATCACGCACTACTACATCTGCCGACACGTCGCTCCTATCCGATCACCGAAGGTGAATCGTCGGTGGCATAACCGAGACCTCCAAGTAGTTCGTCCATCCGCGCCGCGGCCTCGTCCCGCTTACGTTCAGCCTTGCGGAGCTGCGCGAGGGCGTCCTCGACGCTCAAGACTTCGACCGGCTCGCTCGTGTCGACGTAGCGGCTGATGTTCAGGTTGTGGTCGTTGGCCGCGATCTCGTCGAGGCCGGCCACATGCGCGAAGCGCTCGACCTCCTCGTACGAGCGGAAGGCCTCGACGATGCTCGCGATGTGGGCAGCGTCGAGGAAGTTCTGGGCCTTCCCGGCGCGGAAATGGTCGGGCTGGTCAGCGTCGATGAACAGCACCTTGTCGCGCCGCTCGGCCGGCTTGGCCTTATTGAGGATGCAGATCGCCACCGGGATGCTGGCTCCATAGAAGAGGTTGGGAGCCAGCCCGATTACTGCCTCAAACAGGTCGGCCTCGAGCATGCCCTTGCGGATCGTCCCCTCCGCTCCGCCACGGAACAGGATGCCGTGAGGCATCACCACGCCGACCATCCCGCCGGGCTTAGCGACCGCGAGCATGTGCTGCACGAAAGCGAGATCGCCCTTGGTCTTGGGTGGAATCGCGCCGTAGCGGTCGAAGCGATGATGCGGGTCGTTGGGGGCGAAGTCGCGCCCCCAGGCCTTCAGGCTGAACGGTGGATTGGCGATCACGCGGTCGTAGGCGAGCAGACGGCCCCGCGCATCGCGCAGCTGCGGGTCGCTGATTACGTCGCCGGCCTCATAGCGGGCCGAGCGCAGGCCGTGCAGCAGCAGGTTCAGTTTGCCGATGGCGAGGGTGCCGAGGTTGCGCTCCTGCCCGTGCAGCACGAGGTTGCGGGGATCACCGCCCTGTTCGGCCACGTACTGGGCGGTGTAGATGAGCATGCCGGCCGAGCCCGCCGTCGGGTCGCAGATCCGCATGCCCTCGGCCGGTTGGAGCAGCTCGACTATGAGTCGGACTACCGAGCGCGGCGTGTAGAACTCGCCGCCCTTCTTGCCGGCGTCGTCGGCGAACTGGCGGATCAGGTACTCGTAGGCGTCGCCGAGAACGTTGACTGCACCATGCTCGCCCTCCCCGGTGAGGTTGGCATCGCTCAGGTCGAGGGTGTCGAAATGGCGCAGGAGGCTCCCGATAATGCGGTCGCGGCTGCTGGGACCGCCGAGCTTCGACTCGTCGTTCCAGTTCGTATTGCGCAGCACGCCATCGAGCCGCGGCGCGTTCGCCTCCTCGATCTCGGCGCTGGCACGGTTCAGAACCTCGCCGAGGTTCATCGAGTGACGGACGATCTCGCCCCAACGGGCCTCGGACGGGACGAAGAACTCGTGCTCGTCGTGGTCGCTCTCCGCCACCTCACGGTCAAGGCCGACACGGACGGCGCTGTCCACCTCCTCGGCGAAGCGGTCGGAGAGCCGCTTCAGAAACAGCACCGAGAAGATGAAGTTCTTGTAGTCGCTGGAGTCGATCTGGCCGCGCAGGATGTCGGCGGCACCCCACAGCTTCGACTCCAACTCGGTGGTCGTGAGCGGCATGGCTAACCCACTTCGCGATCTGTCGCTGCGATGGCCGAGATTACGGAGTCCCGCACGACATCGTGCCTGGCGTGCACGGCCTCAAGGGCGGCGTCACGGGATGCGGTTGAGGCCTCTACCAGATCAGCGAAGCGGGGCAAGTCGCGCGGTGGCGGCACAACGACCGGCACCTCGCCGAGCGCCCTCGCCGACAGCGTTGGGATGGTGGTTGTCGTGTATCGGGCGGCAACCTCGGCCCGTCCATGGCTTGACGTGAGGTAGTACCAAAGAAAGTGTGCCAGCCCGGTGCCCGCGTCGGCCGTGCGCACGACAAGCAGCGTTGTGGATGCAACCGTCCGACTGGCACCAGGCGGCACCAGCGCGACCTTCACCGACGGCGACCGGGCCGTGACGAGGATGTCCCACGGCTCAAGAAGGTGAGCCGCAGTCCGAACGCTCTGCCGAATAAGGACGTTTCGCAACCCGTCCATATGCAGGCGATCATCGACGATGTCCGCACTATCGACGACGCGGACCATCCAGTCGCCTGGCTGTGCTCCGGCACCTCGCCCGGCCATTGCGAGGCCCGGGCGGATGTCGACGAACTCCTTCAGGAGAGTCATAGCACAGACTATAGACGATAATAACGGTTATTGCAACGACTTTCGAAAAAAACTCATCACTTGCTAGTACTATACCGCCAAGGCTAACTGCCGCCGGCGGTCTGGGGGACGAAGTAGACCTGCGCGCCGTCGGCGAGCGGCTCGTACTCGGGGTGGGCGATGAGTAGGCCGTCGATCACTACAGAGACACCGGCCCGCAGGGCGTCGCCGAGCCCCGGGTAGCGCTGATCCAGATCGTCGATGAGGGCGCCGACGGTGGCTCCCTCCGCCTCGACCTCGGCGAGCCCTCCGGTGGGGCCTCTCAGGTTGGAACTCAGGTGGACGCTGACCGCCACCGGGCCCCTCGCCTCCGGCCCGGCCTAGGAGCCGTTGGAGCCGCCGTTGGCGGTGATGGCCTCCAGCACCCTGATGGGCGACATCGGCAGGTCGCGGAGGCGGCACCCGGTGGCGTCGTAGATGGCGTTGGCCACGGCCGGTATCGGGGGCACGATGCCGGTCTCGCCCACGCCCCGCACACCGTAGGGATGCGCCGGGTTGGGGACCTCCACGATGATGGCGTCGATCATGGGCAGGTCCGAGGCCACCGGCACCCGGTAGTCGAGGAAGCTGGGGTTCTCCATCACGCCGTCGGAGTCGTAGATGTACTCCTCGTTGAGGGCCCAGCCGACTCCCTGGGCGACACCGCCCTGGATCTGGCCCTCCACGTAGCTGGGATGGATGGCGGTGCCCGCGTCCTGCGAGGCGGTGTAGCGCACTACGCGCACCACACCGGTCTCCTGATCGACCTCCACGTCGCAGAGGTGCACCGCGAAGCCGGGGCCGGCCCCGTGGGCCTCCAGCGATCCGGTGGCGGTAAGCGGGCCGCCGGTGCGCTTGGCCTTGGCACAAATGGCGGCCATGGACAGCGGATCCTTGTCGCCGTCGCTGCCGGTGTAGACGGCCTGACCGTCCACCCAGTCGACGTCGTCGATGTCGGCGCCCATCATCTTGGCCGCCCGTCCCCGCAGTTCGACCACCATCTTGCGGCAGGCTTCCACCACGGCCATGCCGGTGGCGAATGTGGCCCTGCTGCCCTCGGTGATGTCGGTGAAGCCGACCGCCTCGGTGTCGCCCACCACGGGGCGGATGTCGTGGGGATCGATGCCGAGTTCCTCGGCGGCCATCAGCGCCATCGAGGCCCGGCTGCCGCCGATGTCGGGGCTGCCGGTAACCACGGTGGCGGTGCCGTCCTCGTTGAGGTTGACGGTGGCGCTGGACGACTCGCCGATATTGAACCAGTAGCCGGCAGCCAGGCCCCGGCCCTGATTGGGTCCCAAGGGAGCAGTGAAGTGGGGATGGTCGCGCACCGCTTCGAGGCACTCCACGAACCCGATGCGGGCGAACGGGAAGCCCATCGTGGACGGGTCGCCCTCCGCCACTGCGTTCTTGAGCCGCAGATCCATGGCGTCTATGCCGAGCTCCTCGGCAAGCTCGTCGAGCATGGTCTCCAGCGCGTAGGCGGTCAGGGGCGCGGCCGGGGCCCGGTAGGCGGCCGAGCGGGCCGTGTTGATCACTACGTCGAGCGCCTCGACTTCGAAGTTGGGAATCTTGTAGGACTCGAACACGGTCATGGCGCCCAGCAGCCCGCCGGGGCCGGCGTAGGCGCCGTTGGTGTAGATCAGGTAGGCGTCCCCGGCCACCAGGTTGCCGTCGCTCTGGACGCCGAGCTTGATCCTGAGCTTGGTGCCCGGCGCGGGGCCGGTGGCGCGGAACACCTCGTCGCGGGTCATCACCATCTTCACCGGGCGGCCCGCCTTGGCCGAAAGGGCCACGGCCAGCGGCTCGAGGTAGATGGTGGTCTTACCGCCGAAGCCGCCGCCGATCTCGGCGGGGATCACCCTGATGCGGGTGGTCTCCCAGCCGAGCAGCGTGGCGGTGGACGACCGGACGTTGAAGTGCCCCTGCGAGGAGCACCAGATCGTGGTGTGGCCGTCCTGGCCGGTGTCGGCCACGCAGGCGTGGGGCTCGATGTATCCCTGGTGGACCGGCTGGGTGGTGAACTCCCGCTCGATCACCAGGTCGGCCTCGGCGAACCCGGCGTCGAGCTCGCCGCCCGAGAACCGGGTGATGTTGCTGATGTTGGAGGGCTCCTCCGCGGGCGGGTTGGCCCCTGCGGTCATCATGTGGGCGTGCAGCACGGGGGCGTCGGGGGCCAGTGCCTGGTCGATGGTGAGCACCGCCGGCAGCACGTCGTACTCCACCTTGACCGCGGCCGCGGCCGCCTGGGCCTGGTCGCGGGTGGAGGCGGCCACCGCAGCCACCGCGTGGCCCTCGTAGAGGACCTTGTCGCGGGCGATGACGTTGATGCACATGTCGTACTGGCGGTGGCCGGGCTCGACGGCCGGGAAGTCGTCGCCGATGATCACCGCTTTGACACCGGGCATGGCCTCGGCCTCCGACGTGTCGATGGACACGATGCGGGCGTGGGCGTGGGGTGAGCGCACCACGATGCCGTGGAGCTGCCCCGACATGTTGAGGTCGGCCGCGAAGCGGGCCCGGCCGGTCACCTTCTCGAGCCCGTCGTGGCGGACGGGCCGGGTGCCGACGTACTTGTAGCTGGGCTTGGGCTCGGTGACGGTCACTTGCGGCTCCTAGCTCTCATTGATTGCTGCGGCCGCGGCCTGCACGGCCCGCACGATCTTGTCGTAGCCGGTGCACCGGCAGAGGTTGCCGGCCAGGCCGTAGCGGATCTCGGTCTCGGTGGGGTCGGGGTTGCGGTCGAGCAGCGCCTTGGCCGCCACCAGGAAGCCGGGGGTGCACACGCCGCACTGCAGGGCGGCGCCCTCCAGGAAGCACTGCTGTAGGGGATGCAGGTCGTCGCCGCTGGCCATGCCCTCCACGGTGGAGATGGTTGTGCCCTCGGCCTCGGGGGCGAGCACCAGGCATGAGCACAGCAGGCGCCCGTCCATGACTATGGAGCAGGCCCCGCAGTCGCCGGTGCCGCATCCTTCCTTGGCCCCGGTGAGGCCCACCTCGTCGCGCAGGGCGTCGAGCAGCGTCTGGCCGCCGTCGCAGAGGAACTCGGCCGGGTCGCCGTTGATGGTGCAGGTGACGTGGACGCGGCTCATGACTGGCCTCCTCGCTCGCGGGCCCGCTCGGCTGCGATGGACACTGCCCGGCGGGCCAGCACGCCGGCCACCTGCCGGCGGTAGGCGACGGTGCCCCGCTTGTCGTCGATGGGGTTGGTGGCGGCCGACGCAGCCGCCTCCACGGCGGCCAGCGCATCACCGGCCGGCTCGTTGCCGATGAGGGCGGACTCGGCGTCGGGCACCCGTACCACGGTGGGGGCCACCGCGCCGAGGGCGATGGCGGCTGCGGCGACCCTGCCGTCGCCGTCGAGGGTGACCCGGGCCGCCGCGCCGACCACCGCGATGTCCATCTCGGTGCGGGGGATCAGCCGCAGGTAGGCGTCGGCGGTGCGGGCCGGCGGTTGGTCCAGCTCGAACTCGACGATGAACTCGCCACCGCCGAGCGACGTGGTGCCGGGGCCTGTGGCGACGTCGGCCGCGGCCACCGTGCGCTCCCCGCCCGGTCCGGCGATCACGGCCCGGGCGTCGTTGACGATGAGGCTGGGCGGTGTATCGGCCGCGGGCGAGGCGTTGGCCAGGTTGCCGCCCAAGCTCGAGCGGCTCTGGATCTGGTCGGAGCCGATCAGCCCGCTGGCCTCGACGAGGCCAGGGAAGGCCGCGGCCAGGCCGTCGTGGACGCAGATGTCGGCGGTGGGCGTGGCTGCGCCAACCGTGTACGTGGATCCGTTGCCGCTAATCGCGCACAAGCGCTCGATGCGCTTCAGGTCGACCATGACGGCCGGTTCGGGACGTCCGGCCCGGATCTGGGGGATCAGGTCGGTCGCGCCCGCGTACACGCGGGCGTCCGGCTCCGATCCCAGCAGATCCACAGCCTCGGCCACCGTCGTCGGGGAGGCATATTTCATGGCCGAGAGCATACGGTGCTGCCCGTCCGGTCGGTCACTCTGGAATCTGGGGTTTTGCACCTGCCGCAAGCCCGCAGAATCAACCCCGAGAAACCTGCACGGGTTGTAACCTTCCGGCTACTCGGTCGGGTCGTTCGACTTCAAGGGGGTCGCAGACTATGGCGGACATGTCCCCGACTACTGGCTCGGTCAGCAGCCCCGGCTCCAAGGGCTTCGAGCCCGACGTTCCTATCGCGACCTCGCCGATGTTCGACTGGCCGCCGCGGCCTCTGGCGACGCTGCTGTACCTGGTCAAACCGGTGATGCTGCCCTACGGCGTGTGGTGGGTGGCGCTGGCCGCGCTGACGTGGAACTACCTCACGCCGTCGATGGAGCGCATGGCGAGCCTGAGTCCGGGGTGGATTCTGGAGATCTACCTCCGCAACGCACTGATCCTGACCATCGTGGCGGGAGCGCTACACCTGGCGCTGTATGTGAGGCGGGCCCAGCAGCAGCGCTACAAGTACAACCGGCAGTGGATGAGCACCACCAACCGGGAGTTCCTGTGGACCA
>VXWX01000064.1 GCA_009835735.1 Acidimicrobiaceae bacterium | reverse complement strand
GCCCCCGCCCCCGCCGCCAGTTCTCGGGACGATTCCGGGTGTCTACCACCCAAAACCAACCCGAGATTTCGGGGACCCGGCCGGCGCCAAATCTCGGGACGATTCCGCGTGTCTGCCACCCAGAACCAACCCGAGATTTCGGGGACCGCTGGCGATCACACAAGGTTCCCGCTCACCGGGGCCCGGCTCGACTTCACGCCTCCCCAGCCCATACCCCTGTACCTGGCGGCCCGGGGGCCCCGGATGATGTCGCTGGCCGGCGAGCTGGCCGACGGCCTGATCACCCACAGCCTGTCGCTGCCGTTCATCGAGCACGTGGTCGAGCGGGTAGAGCTCGGCGCCCAGCGAGCACAGGCCGCCACGGCCGACACCGCCGCACCCCGGCAGCCCTCCGACTGCTCTATTGCGGTTTGGCTGGAGATCTTCTTGCACGATGACCTGGCCCATGCCCGCGACGTGCTGCGTCCCCGGTGCCGGTACATGGTGGGCGGCGAGTTCGACCCGAGCATGATCCCGCTGTACGGCCTCGACCCCGCCGCCGTGATGAAGGTACGACAGGCGGTAAGGGCCAACGACCCCAAGGCCCACGAGCTCATCACCGACGACATGGTGGACGCCTTCTCGATCTGCGGCTCGGTGGACCGGGCCGGCGACCGGATCGACGCCCTGCGGTCCGCGGGCGTGAGCGAGGTCATCCTGAGCTTCGGCCCGGCCATCAGCGAGCACGAGATCGCAGAAGTGGGGGAGGCGATGCTGAGCTTCCTCAACCGCTAGACCACGCACGAACCGAAATTCCAGTAGTTGAGGACCTGTGAGGTCCTTAGTCACAGGAATTTCGGTGGAGACCAACAATTTCGGTGGAGACCAACAAATAAGGAGAAGACCCGATGCCGATGAAGGTGGCTGTTCTTGGTTCCGGCGGCGGCGCCCTGGCGGTGGCCGCCGACATGTCCCGCCACGGCCGCGCCACAACGCTGGCCGACTTCGACGACTTCATGTCGAACCTCGAGCCCGTCGCGGCCAACAAAGGAGTCACGGTCACCAACGACTGGCACGGCCCCGAGATCCACCCCGTCACCGTCGCCGGCAGCATCCCGGAAGCCCTCCACAACGCAAACCTCATAGTCACCGTCGTCCCGTGCTTCGCCCACGACCGCTGGGTGGAGGCCATCGCGCCCCACGTCACCGCCGAGCAGACGGTGCTGTTCCTGGGCGAGGGCAGCGGCGCCATCGTCGCCCGCCGAGCCATCGAACAACCGACGGTTATTGCCGAGGCCAACACCCTGCCCTACCTGGCCCGCCCCACCGGCCCCGGCTCGGTCACCGCCTTCCGCAAACTGGGCGGCGTGCTGATCGCCACGCTCCCCGCCACCCCCCAAGACACCGCCCGCACAATCGAACTGATCGAGGACGTCTGGCCCTACGCCACCGCCACCGACACGGTGTGGAACACGGTTCTGGCCAACTACAACGCAATAGATCATGTAGCCGCAATGATCGCAAACGCGGGTACTCTCCAGAACCGCTCCGGCGGGATGTTGTTGTGGGGCGAGGGCGCCACGCCTGCGGTGGTGAATGTGATTGAGACGGTCGACAACGAACTGCTGGCGCTGCGCAAGGCGCTCAACTCGAAGGAGCCCCGCCGCTACCAGGACTTCCTGGTGGCCCAGGGCTTCGCTCCCGACCTCGGCCCCGGCGCCACCCTGTTCGACACGGTGAGGGCGTCCAAGCTGGTGGTTTCGTATGCGCCCACGGGCGACGCCGGCGGGCTCGACACCCGCTATGTCACTGAGGACGTGCCCTATGCGCTGGTGCTGGCGTCGTCGCTGGGCGAGGCTACGGGGGTGCCGACGCCGGTGGTGGACGGGCTGGTGGACATCGCCTCGTCGATGCTGGGCCGGGACTTCCGGGCCGAGGGCCGCACGCTGGCCACCCTGGGTCTGGACGGGCTGGACACCACCGGCCTGATCGGCTTCGCCCGCACGGGCGTGTTCCCGTGACCGGCGTGACCGGCCGACGACCCCCGCACGGGCGTGTTCCCGTGACCGGCGCCGACGACCCCCGCACGGGCGTGTTTCCATGAGCACCGACATTCCCCGCGACGACCCCGACAAACCGAAACCCCGCGATCACCCTCAGGGCCTGAACGTCAGGGTGCTGGCCCCGACCGTGCACGCCATCACCAACGTCACGGCACTGGTGGGCCGCGACCTGGAGCCCCTGCTCTGCCACATATACATACGCGACGGCCTGATCGCGGCCATCGTCCCGGACAACGCCGACACCACCCCGCTGGCCGCGGCCCCGCCGCCCGCCAAGGACCTGCTCGAGCGGTCCAAGCCGATCACCATCGACGGCAAGCACATGATCGCGATGCCGGGCATGGTCGACGTCCACGATCATCTGCGGGTCCTGGCCCCCGGCCTGCCCGTCGCCGAGGGCCTCCCGCTCGACGAGTTCCTGAAGGTCCAGTGGGCCACCCAGGCCCACATGGCCCCCGACGATTACGAGGTGGCCGCCCTGCTGGGCAGCCTCCAGCGCATGAAGTGCGGCGTCACCACCGTCGTCGACCACGCCTACACGTTCCACGAGCCCGACCTGGATGTGGCCTGTGTGAGCGCTTACGAGTCGTCGGGGATCCGCTGGGCCTACGCCCGGGGCATCATGACCCGCCCCTACGCACCGGTGTGCGAGACGTTCGAGGAAGCCGCCGACAACATCCGGTCCCTGCTGACCCACACCGCGGTCACCCCGGACCGCCTGTTCGTGGCCCCGGTCAGCATCCGCCAGGCCAGCTTCGAGGAGTTCGAACGAAGCGCGGCCCTGGCCGAAGAGTTGGGCGCCGGCACCTACACCCACGCCTCGGAGACCGAAGCCGAACGCGAGACCTGGCTACAGGAAGCCAACGCCACCCCCATCACAGCCCTCGACCGGGCCGGCTTCCTGACGGACCGAACGGTGCTGGCTCATTGCGTGATCCTCGACGACGACGAGATCGAGCTCCTGGCCGCCCGGGGTTGCCACGTGGTCCATTGCCCGTCCAACAACATGAAGCTGGCCAAGGGCGTGACCCGGGTGCCCGACCTGCTGGCCGCCGGGGTGAACGTGGCCCTGGGGGTCGACATGATGGCCGACATCTTCTCGGAGATGCGGGCCGAGCTTCATATGCAGTCGCTTCATTCTGGTGACCCTGCGGTTCTGTCGTCGCTCGACGTGCTGCAGATGGCCACCTGGCGGGGCGCGGCCGCGGCTTTCTCCAACGCGGCCGCCCCCGCCGACTCCTACGCGCCGTCCACCGCCGGCCAGCGGGTGGCGGTGGGCGAGCTGTCGCCGGGCTGCGCGGCCGACATCGTGCTGGTCCCGGCCCGTTCGCTGCTTCAGGCCCCGATGCTGGATCCTGTGCATGCGGTGGTGCATCAGACCCAGGGTCCGATGGTGCGCCATGTGCTGGTGGACGGCCAGCTGGTGGTGGCCGATGGCGTCTCGACGCTGGTGGATGAGCAGGAGCTGATGTTCGAGGCCGAGCGGGCCTGCAACTTCTGGCTCGACCAGCTCGATCTGCCCACCGGACCTCAAGGCGTGTGGTTCCCGCCCCCTGCGCTCGAGTTCCCGGAGCCTCCGCCCAAGTTCCCGGACCCTCCGCCCAAGTTCCTGTAGACCCTTCGCTTCAGGGCTGGGAATGGCGACGGCGATAGCGCTTGCAGAGTCTTGTCAACGGCTGGCAGGAAATGCCTAGGGAAATACCCATATGCCATGCGTCCACGCGTTACTTTGTGCCCCGTGACGGGTAGTTGCTCCGCGCGATACCTACTAGTACGATGTCGGGACGTGTTCGACGAAGTGGCGCCGTTTGTCGGCGTCCAGGGCAGTGGTGTAGCTGCGTGCCGAGACTGGGATGTGATCAAGGATGATTGACCGCGTTGAACAGCCTGCCGTGCTACACTCATGGCCCGTCACGGGCCCCACCATCGTGGTAGGGTTCTTCAAACGTCCCGGACGAGCGATCGAAGGGGGTGCGGCCGTTGAACAGCGCGTGTAGCGTGGTACAGGTTGCATCCCTGACGGTTTGCATGTGCGAGGCGTACATGTCCGTCAGGGCCGAACTTGCCAGAGATGGAACACAGGTATAGAAAGGAGGGGCACATGCCCCATTTGAAGGGGCCTGTGCCCCAAGCACAAGCAAAGGAGGGGCCGATGCCCCAGCTAGTGAAGAAGCGGCGCTCGGGTTGGGCAGTGCTCGCCGCAGGCGCCTTGGTCGCATCGCTCCTCGCGGTCGGGACGAGCCCGGCAGTCGCGCTCGACGACAAGTCGAAGCAAAACGCTCCGGCAGCAACGTCCGCGTGCGTGGGCGACGCCACCGGCGACATGATGTTCTCGGACGTGTCCGAGATGCACGCCTTCCGCGGCGACATCAACTGCTTGGCCTACTACGGGATTACCGTCGGCTACGGCGACGGCACCTTCCGGCCCAATGCTGATGTGTCCAACGAAGAGATGGTCCTGTTCATGGAGCGGGCCGCTGCCGCCGCCGGCGCCGACGCCGAGGCGGTCGTGGGCGACTTCGCCATGAGCGGTTCGGATCCGGTGCACCGGGGCGACATGGCGCTGCTGATCGCCAGGCTGCTCGTGGCGGCGACCACCGCAGAGTCGCCGATCAACGTCACGAACAACGACGACGGCACGTTCGCGGTAAGCACCGTGACAGATCCCAAGGATTGGGACTACTTCGCTGACTCCCGCAGCTCGCAGAACCGCGTCAGCGACAGCGCTGCCAGCGCGCTGTACGAGCTGGGCGTGGCCAACGGAACCGGCATGGGCTACTTCTCGCCGGCCTCCACGGTGAGCCGTGGTGCGATGGCTGCCTTCATCACTAGGGCGCTGGCTCATACCACCGCCCGTCCCGAGGGCGTGACCATCCAGTCGGACGAGCCTGGTGGCGTGATCATCTCGGTCCGTGACGCCAACTTCCATCCGGTGGCCAACGCGGCGGTCGATACGTTCTCAGCCGCTGCGAACAAGGTCGACGAGGCCTTCAACGAGGACGGCAGCTGCTACGAGCCACGCCTCACCGGCGTGGGCGGCAACGCCAATGTGTGCGAGATCGACGCTCTCGACGCGGTGACCGGCCTCAGCGGTGACTACGACCCCGGCACGATCAGCGTGAACGTGAAGGCGGGCGGCACCACAGTGTGGGCTTGGACCGGAGAGAACGGCGACGAGGTTGAGGACGGCGGCGAAGGGCTCGCCAGCATCAACCTCACTGAGACGGCTCCTGTGTCGGCCGACTCTGCCAAGGTCACGACCGACATACCCATGGGTGTAGACCGGATTCACTTCGGTGATACCGTCACCGTGACGATCCAGTTGGTCGGAGCCATGGATGCCGATGCTGTGCGAGATGACGGCGGTAACAGCTACAGGGTCGTTACGCAACGCAACACCGACAGGAACATCGAGAATGACAACGGTGATCCGACCGCGGCAGACGCTACGGAGGACGTGTCGACCGACGTACTTGAGGTTGACGCCAGCGGCAAGGTCACCTTCACCATCACGGCTTCCGATCCCGATCCCACTGACCGCAACAACGCGGATGGGACCTCCGGGGAATCGGACACCTTCAAGATTGATCGGGTGAGGGTCACCTTCACGATTACGACGGTGAGCGGCGGGCAGGACGTCGACGATGCGATCTCGTCCACCACCTCGGGCGCGCAGACGATCGCGTTCTCCGACGCTCGGTCTCGGGCCGTGCCGGACGGTGCGACCATTACGCCCACGGTCGACTTCCTGACTCGACCGATGAGCGGGTCTGCCAGCAACGTGGTCACCGTGACGGTGGTCGATCAGTACGGCAAGGGCATTCGCGGCCATTCGGTGAGGTTGAGTTCGACCCACGATCCATCCTCGGATCGAAGCTCGACCTTCCCGGTTGCCCGTTCGACCGACTCTTCCGGCTCGGTCCGCATCGGGTACACCTACACGGGAGCGGGTTCAGTCGAGTCGCTTGTTGCCAACACGAGTTCGATCGCCGATCAGGGCAACAATGATCCCACTGATGACGTTGAGACGCTCACCCCGATCGCTGGTGGTACGAAGGACTTCTACTGGGCAGCACCAGCGACTGGCCCGGACGTGGCAAGTGGAGCGGTCCTGGCGTCCAACATCGAGCGGAAGACGATCGTCGTAGCAAACAGCGCCGGTCCGCAGTTGGTCCTCTACGACGACAACGACCAGTACTCCGTAGGAGTATCCGGCTCTGAAGAGCTCACGAGCATGGCTGCCTTCGAGGAGGCGCTCGCGGCCGACGAGTCCAACAACGACACGGTCGTGGTGTCCTCGTACGACGCCACCGACTCCGGTGATGTCGCCAGGTTCGTGCTGACCGTGGTGGCCAACACCTAACCCTTAAGGCGGGCGAGGCTCCGGGCTCATAGGGCCCGGGGCCAAACCTCCCGCCTGATTTCAACACCAACCCAGAGGAGGCCCCGGCACTATCGCCGGGGCCTCCTCGCGTCACCTCGCCAGCGGCTCCAGGCGATGCGCCCCTCGTGCATTCGCAGGCAGGCGACTAGCCTTGACCGCAGGTGTTCCAGCCACCCGCGAAGGAGGACCCCATGCCTCAGCTAGTGACGAAGCGGCGTTCGGGCACGTCGATCCTTGCCGCGGGCGCGCTGGTCGCCTCGCTCCTCGCGGTCGGGGCGCGCCCGGCGGCCGCGGTCGAGACCGTTCCCGACCATGCAACTCCGGTGACCGCATGCGTCGGCGACGCCACCGCGGACTGGATGTTCGATGATGTGTCCCAGGGGCACTTCTTCCGGGGTGCGATCAACTGCCTGGCCTACTACCGCGTGACCGAAGGCTACGGCGACGGCACATTCCGGCCCGGCCGGAATGTGTCCCGGTTTGAGATGGTGCTGTTCATGGAACGAGCGGCCCGCGCCGCCGGAGCAGACTCCGCCGACGTCGTGGCCGACTTCGCCACGACGGGGTCCGACCCCGTGAACCGGGCCGACATGGCATTGCTGATCGCCCGGCTGCTCGCCTCGGCAACCAGCAACGACTCCCGCGTGAACGTCGTACTGGAATCCGACGGCACCTTCACCGTCGGTGGGACCGAACCCGACGACGCGTTCATCGACTCGCGCCGGAGTCAACCCGTCACCAAGGACAGCGCAGCCGGCGCGCTGTTCGAGATGGGCGTGGCGCAAGGTATCGGGGGCGGCAACTTCTCACCGGAAGGGCACGTGACCCGCGGGGAGATGGCCGCCTTCATCACCCGCGCCCTGGCCCACACCACGGCCCGTCCCGAGGGAGTGTCAATCCAGCAGTACCTGCCCGGAGAGGTGACCGTGTCGGTGCGCGACGAGGACTTCGCCCCGGTGGCGAACGCGGATCTCGACGTCTTCTCGATCGCCTCGCCGGAGGCTCACCGGGCCTTCCGTTCCGACGGGTCTTGCAGTTCCCTCGTGACTGACGAGTCGGGCGGCCGATCCTGCGAGATAGATGTTCTCGATTCGGTGACCGGACGCGACGGGGAACTCACAATCGGTCTCGCCGCCACCGACGAGCCGGAGCTGACGGTCTGGGCCTGGACGGGAGAGCTCGGGGACGTGATCCGCAACGGGGACGCTGGGCTGGTCAGCGTCGAGGTGAGCACTCAGGGCGTGGAGGCGACCGGCGCGAAGGTCACCAACAGCCTGCCCGAGAATGCGACCCATGTCCGCTTCGGTAGCACCGTCACCGTCACCGTCCAGTTGGTCGGGGTGAATGGGTTGCGAGCGGTTCCACCCGAGGACGGCGCCTCCTACACGATCGTGAAGGAGGCCTTCAGTCAGATCGACGGTACGGCCAACCCCACCAGCAGCAGACTCACGCAGAGGAGCACGGAGGTTGTCGCAGTGGACAGCACCGGCAAGATCGAGTTCGTCCTCGACGGGGTCGATCCCGACCCCCACGACACCGGCGACACTGGCGACGACGAGATCCTGTGGCGCTACACCGTCACCCCAGTGCCAGACAGCCCCCAGTTCGACACACCGGTCCAGAACGTGGAAGTCGTCTTCACCGACGCCGATCCGGTGGCGACCACGATCGATCTGGCCACCCAGGTCAAGTACCTTCGGGCGGCGAGCTCGAGTACGCGGCCGGTCAACAATGTAGTGATCGCTACTGTCACCGATCAGTACGGCCAGCCGTTCAGGGGCGCCAGGGTGGAGCTCGATACCAGCTCGCCGCCCCCGGTCGGCACCACAGGGTCGTCGGGGATTGCCCGGATTGGCTATCAGTACTCCGGCACCACAGGCACTCGTGAGACCGTGACCGCATCCGTCGCGGGCGGTGGGCCGACCGCCACCATTGACTTCCTGTGGGCCGAAGATCCCACGTTCGGTTTCGAACAGACAACCAACGGCGGCACCTATGAGGTGCTCGCGGCCGACCCCCGGCGCAACGAGGTCGTCGTCGACCTCGGGACCCCGACAGTGGTCGTCTACGACGGCAACGACCGGTTCCGTCTCGACGGCACGATTGTGTCGCTGAGCCTCTTCGAGAGCGTGCTCGCCAACGAGTTGGACAGCGACGGCGCCGGCATCCTGCTGCTCGGCTGGTCGTCACGCGATCCCGACGACCAAGCCGATCGCACCAACTGGTTCCTCACCAGCTAGTTCCCGGACCGTCGTCCCTCCTCCAGCCCTCGTCGGGGCCGGCCGGCGCCGGTGGTGATGCCGAGTTCGTTGGGTGGCGCTGATGGCCGCGTCTCGCGCTAGGCGGCTTTCGTCACGGCTGGTCGGCCGCTCCAACCCGGGAAGACGCTCAGGGCCGCTTCTCTGTCAGGATGATGCCCCAAGTGAAGTCATACTTGGTGGTCGGGTCATTGTCGGTGTCGGGGTCTTCGGGGGTGTTGGAGTTGTCGGCCATGTAGGCGCTGACCCTGAGTTGGCCCCTGGTGGGCAGGCGTCCGGGCACATCCGCGATCTCGACATCGACGGGCCCCGCTTCCTGGAACAGGTCCGTTGCGGTCGGCAGGGAGCCACCCTCCAGCTTTAGGGTGCTGACCGCGTAGGTCTTCCACGCGCCGCCCGACTCCCGGTACTCGAGCTGGATCAGTATCACCGGCTCGAGGTCGGTGTCGGAGTCTTGATTGTGTTGTGCTGCTGCCTTGGTGGCCTCCAGCGTGAACACGGCTTCGTAATTGCCTGCTGGGAGGCTGAACGAGGGGGTGTGTCGTTGGTTGCCCCTGGTGGTGAACTGCCGCAGCGGCACCGTCGTGGGTGTCGGCTGGTTCCCGAACCCGGCGTTTGGGTCTGTCGTTCCGACGGACCCGCTCTCCAGCGCTCGGACCCGATTCTCGAGAGGTCTGATCACATTGTTCTGGTAGCGGTGCAGGAACGTAACCGATTCGGCTCTGTTCACGGTCCTCTCGGGGCAGAAGTACGTGCCGTCGCGACATCCATGTGTGACTCCGTTCTGAACGGCCCACTGCACCGCGTCTTCGGCGTAATGGTTGGCAGGCACGTCACGGAACGTGCCGATCCCCTGTGCGAGCGCCACGGCTGCCACCGTCAACGCAACAGCCGCGGCGGCCATCCCAACGGCCACCCGAGAGGCGCGACGCTTCCACACACGCCGTAGGCGTCCATCTCGCCCGCGGCGACCGCCTTGACGGCCGTCCGAGCCGTGCGCCTCGGGTTCGCTGGAGGAGGGTGTCGTGGTCATGGCCATTGTGTCCTCTCCGTTCGTTGTGGATATGTGGATATAAGGGTAGCTAGCGGGCCGCACCGGACCACTTCCACCCCACCGCTGGCAGACATCGCCGTGAACTTGACCTCCGTAGGGCGAACCGCCGATGCACGAACGCGAGGAGGCCCCGGCGATAGAGCCGGGGCCTCCTCTGGGTTGGTTGATGTATCAGGCGGGAGGGTTGGCCCCGGGCCTGCCAGCCCGGAGCCTCGCCCGCCTTAGGGTTAGCCGTCGGCCACCACGGTCAACACGAACCTCGCAGTATCGCCCGAATCCGTCGGATCGTACGACGTAACTGCGACCGTGTCGTTGTTGTCCTCGTCGTTACCGAGCGCCTCCTCGAATGCTGCCATCGACCCAAGGTCGTCGCCGACAGCGAACTGATCGTTGTCGTCGTAGCGAACCAGCAGCGGAGCGGCGCTGGCGCTGCCTCCGATGATCAGCGTATTGCTGTCCAGATCAGCGACATGGACAACCGTCGTCGTTCCGAGGGCGGTGAGATCCGCATCAGTCGATGCCGGCCTCGCCCAGTAGAAGTCCGCCATGCCACCCGCGATCGGGGTGAGCTCCACAGTGTCATCATCGAAGTTGTTCGGAGTGTCGTTGTTGTCGGGCACAGCCGTGTTGGCAACAAGCGCCTCGATTGAACCCGTGCCTGTGTACTTGTACCCGATCCGGACGGTGCCGGAGGAGTCAGTCTGACGGGCAACCGGGAACTCCGACAGGTCCGCGTCGGCGGGCGGGTTGGTCGAGTGGTTGGAACTCAACTGCACCAGATGACCGCGCACGGGCTTGCCGTACTGATCGACCACCGTCACGGTGACTGCGTTGTTGGCAGAGCCGTTGGTGGGCGCCACGAGGTAGTCGACAGCGGGCTTCAAGGATGCACCAGTAACCACGCCTCGAGCGTCGGAGAACGTGATCGTCTGCGCCGACGGATCGCCGTCGGTCGACGAGATGTCATTGTCGACCGCTTGTCCGCCGGTCGTCGCTACCACCGTGTAGGTGACCCTCACCCGGTCGATCTTGTTGGTATCCGTGTCGGTTCCATCCCCGTCCGCGTTGTTGCTGTCAGTGGGATCGGGATCGTCAGCCGTGATCTCGAACGTGGCCTTACCGCTGGCGTCAACGTTGAGTACGTGGGTAACCACGCTCTCCGTGGCGTTTGCCGGAGTTGGCGTACCGTCGGTCTGGATGTTCCTGTCGGTGTTGCGCTGTACAACGACCGTGTAGCTGTTGCCGCCTGCATCTGCCACAGCATTGGCATTGTTGGCGCCGACCAACTGGATCGTGACAGTAACAGTGCTGCCGAAGGACGCCCGGGTGACGCCCATGGCCATGTCGGTCGTGACCTTGGCTGAGTCGGCCGTCACTGGTGCCGTCTCGGTGAGGTTGATGCTGGCGAGCCCATCGCCACCGTCCTCGACCTCATCGCCGTTCTCTCCGGTCCAAGCCCACACAGTGGTGCCACCCGCGTCCACGTTCACGGAAACCGTGCCGGGGTCGTAGTCACCGCTGAGGCCGGTCACCGCGTCGAGTGCGTCGATCTCGCACACCGCTGCGTTGCCTCCCACTCCGGTGAGGCGTGGCGTGTAGCAACTGCCGTCGTCGTTGAAGGCCTCGTCGACCTGGTCCGCACGGGCTGAGAAGACATCGATCGGCGCGTTGGCCACCGGCTGGAAGTTGGGGCCACGGACCGAGATGAGCACCTCACCAGGCCCGTCCGACTGGATGGTCACGCCCTCGGGACGGGCCGTGGTGTGAGCCAGTGCCCTGGTGATTAGGGCAGCCATCTCACCGCGGCTCACCGATGAACTCGGAGAGAAGTCGTCACTCATGCCGGTTCCCTTGGCCACGCCCAGCTCATACAGCGCGCTGGCGGCGCTGTCGTGGACGCGGTTCTGCAGGCGGCGGGAGTCTGCGAAGTAGTCCCAATCATCCGCATCCACGCCGCTGACCGCGAACGTGCCGTCGTCGTTGTTCGTGACGTTGACGGGCGACTCGTCGGTGGTCGCCGCCACGAGCAGCCTGGCGATGAGCAGCGCCATGTCGCCCCGGGTTACCGGGTCCGAACCGGTCTCGGCGAAATCGCCTACGACATCCTCAGCGTCGGCGCCAGCTTTGTCAGCGGCCCGCTCCATGAACAGGACCATCTCGAACCGCGACACATCGTTTTGCGGCCCGAAGGTGCCGTCGCCGTAACCGTTGGTAATCGCGTAGTAGGCCAGGCAGCTGATGTCACCGTGGAAGGCGTGCATCTCGGACACGTCCGAGAACATCGCGTCGCCGGTGGCGTCGCCCACGCACGCCATCGTTGCAGCCGGGGCGTTGGGCTTCGAGTCCTCGTCGAGCGCAACAGCTGGGCTCGCCCCAACCGCGAGGAGCGACGCGATCAAGGCACCCGTGGCGAGCACTGCCCAACCCGAGAGTCCAAGAATGAGAACAAACATGCAGGTCAGAAGCACCATTAGGGTCCAAAAAGCGGCAATTCCCCTCAGCTTGTCCCTCAAACCGCGCTCGTTTTGGAGCCTCTTGGCCCCCCACGAGCTGTCAAAAATTTCTTCTTCCGGACGGCCAAAATGAGGGCCAAAGTTGGATTCCGGCCCCCGCCCGCGGCGCGACGAGCACCTGGAGACGCCCGATCCCATCGCCGTGGTCGCAGGCTCGCGGCGGCGCCCGCTCATGAGATGTGGCGGCTCCACGCCTCCATCACCTCCCGCCGGGCGGCCAGCAGATCGGAGCGCTGGTAGGCCCGCTCCAACGCTCCGGCCGAGTGCGCCAGCGCGGCCTCGGCGACCTCCCGGGGGACCCCGGTCTCGGCCGCCCACGACCGGAACGAGGCCCGCAGCCCGTGGGGCGTGAACTCGAAGGGCCGGGTGATCTTCGACATGGCGCCGTTGCTCAGCGGCTTGCCAGTCGGCGAGGGGAACAGCGGACCCGAGCCGTTGGAGCTCTTGGAGTAGAGGCTGGCCACGTCTAGCGCCTCGAGCGCCACCGTCGACAGCGGCACCACGTGCTCCCGCTTGGTCTTGGTGCGCTCGGCGGGCACCGTCCAGGTGCGGGTCTCGAGGTCGACCTCGTCCCACGTGGCGAACCGGGCCTCGCCGGAGCGGGCCGCGGTGGCGGCCAGGAACCTCAGGCACGCCACCGTGGGCGGCCACGCCCTCGGCAGCGTCTCGAGCTTCTCCAGGGTCGGGCCCACCTGGTCGTGGGGGAGGCTGGCCAAGTGCTTGGTCGGGGTGGTGTGGCGGGGCAGCGCCGCGGCCAGCGCAGGGCCTGCAGGGTCGTCTGTGCGGTACCCGGCGGCGATGCTCCAGCGCAGCACCACCCCGAGGCGGGTCTTGAGCTTGCGGGCCGTCTCGGCCTTGGTGTGCCAGACGGGCAGCAGCACCCGCACCAGGTCGGCCGTCGTGATCTCATCCACCGGAGTGGACCCCAGCGAGGGGTAGACGTACCGCCTCAGCGACGACCGCCAGTTCTCCTCGGAGCCGCCGGTGTCCTTCCAGCCGGGCCGGTACGCCTCGATGACCTGCTCCGCCGCCTCCGCGAACGTAGGGACGGAGTTGCTGACCCGCTTCGACCGGGGATCGATCCCGGCCCGGGCCAGCTTGCGGTACTGGTAGGCGATGTCGCGGGCCTCGGCCAGCGACGTGTACATCACGGCGCCCAACCCGATGTCTCGGCGCCGGCCCCGGACGGTGCCCCGCCAGATCCACTGCCTGGACCCGCCGGGCGCCACCCGCAGGATCAGCCCGTGCTGGTCGTAGTACTTCCCGGGCTTCTTTATTCCTCTGACTGAGGCGGCGGTGAGCTTGCCCATCGCATGTCTTTCTTCGATGCCCATAGCCACATAATGGCCCAAGTTCCTCTCTTAAGTTGTTGCTACTACAACAAATGTTTCTCGGTTCGTAACCACATATGGCCGCCAGCGTCCCCGATCTGTCCCTCAATCGCGATACCGCGTGCCTGCGGGTGCATTTCGCGGAACCGTGGTATTTGGCGCCTGAGCCCCGGATCTCCAGGGCTCCAGCTGCTCCGCTAGCCCAATTGGATGGTCGGCGCCTCGAAGTGAGCTTCGACGAGCGCCACCAGCCTCGCCAGCGTCACGGCGATCTCCTGCTGGTTCGCCTCCAGCCTGGTGAGCCTGGCCTCGATAGCCTCGAACCGGGCGTAGACGTCCTCCCGGAATGCTGAGAACTCGGCGACGAGTGCCGCCAGCGTCACGGCGAGCTGCTGCTGGTTCGCCTCCAGCCTGACGAACCGGGCGTCGTGTTCGGTGTCGAGCCTGGTGATCCGGTCGTTGGTCTCGGTGATCCGGTCGCCGACGCTCTCGTCGAACCTGGTGATCCGGTCGTTGGTCTCGGTGATCTGGTCGCCGACGCTCTCGTCGAAC